>JAJFLT010000117.1 GCA_021772555.1 Opitutales bacterium
TTCAGCCGATATGCTGCCCGCCTTTCACGCCAACAATCTTTTCGTGGAAGGCGGATTCGCCCTCGAGCAGGGGTTTTTATACACCGCCGTCATCCTATCCGTCATCACCGTTTACGTGATCGACCACCGGTTTCGCCTAGCCGCCATCTGGAGCCTGGTGGCGGCCCTCTTTTGCCTGGCCGGTCTCATGCACGCCTATCGCTACACGCCCGGCGACACCGTCGTCAACCTGCCGCTGCTTGATGTTCTCAATGGCTCGCAAGCCGACAAACCTCGAGGATGGGCTGAATTATTTCCCGCCTGGCAATGGGCCATGGGCTACGCGGTGATGGGGGCCTTATTCTTCATAACGCCCTGGATATCCCGCAAGACGACGGACGGAAACTAGACGTTCCTTTTTCAGCGAGTCCGACTGCCCGGTTTATTTCCAGGCAAATTGCCACCCGAGTGTCATGATGTAGTCGGTTTGCAACTGGAAACCGTTGAGTTTTTGCCAAACGGGAACACTCCATTCGAAGGCGATGCGATTTCCTCTCAACTTTCCCTTTCGAACCAAATAATTGAGGCTGAATCCCAGATCAAGGCTCTCTCCGCCGTAATTCTCGCTAAAGGCGGTGGGCACGGTTCTGCGGGCGGGTGCAAACGGTGGATGGAACGAGAGATCGGATTGCACGCCTTCGATTTCCCCCAAGGTTCGGTATTTTATTTTTGATGCAATGCTTATGGCATCCCCCACCTTCCAGGATAGCCAAGTGGTGGCGTTAAACTCGTGTCCCAATCGGTAATTGTGATGATTTTCGCCCAGGCGAATGATTCCGTTACCCTGAAATCCGAACGACCAATTTTCTTGTTGAGCGAGAAAGGTTAGGGATGGAAACAGATCGACGGTGCCCGAGCCGAGTTGCATGGGCGACGGTAATTGACGATCGATACGGCCTCCGGGTCCGGGCACAAGGTCTTTTTGTCCAATCGACCCGGTGGGTAAACTGATCCCAAAACCAAAATGGGCCCGCTGGTTCTCTTTATTCCAAAATTGATACAATGCGGCCGATTTAAAATCTCCAAAACCTTCACTCCTGGTAGTGAATGTATCAATGCCGCCGTTGAGTGAAATCAAGGGGAGAGCGTTGGGGAAAATGCGGTGGTCCATGGCGATTTCCTTGAAGGGAATCATAGCCATAAGAGTCAGCCGATCACTGGGAGCATGCATGAGGCCGAACATATGCATATCCATGGTCATGCGCTCGGGAGTGACCGTATAATTGGCCGCAAAAACCTCGGATGAGGTCACCGCATCCGTTCCCGTTTGCATCCCATCCATGTCCATGAACATATAACGGTAGGATAGCATCCATTCCCGGGCATTGTGGGTATGTTCGCCCATAATCGAGATGGGCGCATGGGCATCCGGTCGAGCGCCATCGAACTCATGGGCCCAAGCAGTAACGGGAATCAGCGCGACGCAAAATAACAAGCTGTGCAGCGGTTTTTTGTTCATGAGGTGTCGTTTTCCAATTTATGCCAATAAAATGCCAAAGATGAAAAAACAAAAGAATTGCAGCCGCAATTCCATGCAAATGAGGCATTGGCCAGGCACCGCCAACTGGCAATTGAAAAACTCTGCTCTCGTGAAGAATAAAGAGTTATTAATACACTTTATTAGAGGGCGTCTAAAAAGTGGAAATGTGCTATGGTGCGCGGCGGAATCGAAGCAGCGCAAGGCGGTTTCGCCCGTGGCGGGCTTGTCGCCCTCTTAGAGGGCGTCCTCACCGTGCTCGTCGGTGCGGATACGGAAAACGGCTTCGATGGGCAGGACGAAAATTTTTCCGTCGCCGATTTTTCCGGTCCGGGCGGCCGTTTTTATGGTGTCGATGACTTTGCCCGCCAGATCGTCGGAAATGGCGATTTCTATGAGTACCTTGGGCAGAAAATCGACCGTGTATTCGCTCCCTCGGTAAATTTCGGTATGACCTTTTTGCCGCCCAAACCCCTTAACCTCGGTCACCGTCATGCCCTCGACGCCGATTTCCGAGAGCGCTTCTTTAACCGCTTCAAGTTTAAATGGACGAATGACCGCTTTTACCAATTTCATAATTTTTTTGGAAAATTAACGGCCCGATTATTATCCTAAAGGGAAATGGAGGTCAAAGATTATTCCTTCGTTTCAATCGTATCTATGTGCAAGTCGCGAAGTTGCCGGGGAGTGACGGGAGTTGGGCTGTCCGTCATCAGGCATTGTCCTTTTTGTGTTTTGGGAAAGGCGATGACCTCCCGGATACTGGGCACTCCAGCCAGAATGGCCACCAGTCGGTCAAAACCGATGGCGATGCCTCCATGTGGAGGGGCGCCGTATTTAAAGGCTTCCAGCATATAACCGAAACGGCTATCAACCACATCGGGCGGGATGCCGAGGGCCTCTTCAAAGACCTTGCGCTGCAATTCCGGCTTGTGGATACGGATGCTTCCCCCACCCAATTCTACGCCGTTGAGAACCACATCGTAATGCTGGCCGCGAACCTTCGCCGGATCGGTGTCGATGAGCGGTATGTCCTCCACCACGGGAGATGTAAAGGGGTGATGACTGGAGACATAGCGGCCGCCTTCCTCATCTTTCGTCATCAAAGGAAAATCGGTCACCCAGAGGAAATCATAGCGATCCTGAGGGAGAACCAGTTTCTCTCTTTTTTCCAGCAAACGGGCCGATTCCAGCCGCACGCGTCCCAAAATATTGCAGGCGCGTTCCCATTCGTCGGCCGCGAAAAATATCATATCGCCATCTTCAATGGCGAGAGCTTCCCGCAAGGATGCCTTCTCCTCATCGGAGAAAAACTTGAGGATGGGAGACTTCCAATCGCCTCCGGTGGCTCGGATAAAGGCCAGACCCTTGGCCCCCATCGATTTAGCGGCTTCCTCCATATCCCGCATTTCCCCCTGGGTGATGCCGGACAAACCCTTTGCGTTGATGGCCTTGACCACCCCGCCCGTTTTCAGGGTTTGGGAAAAAAGACGAAACCCGGATTGACCAAAAATCTTCCCCAAATCCACAATTTCCATACCGAAACGAGTGTCCGGCTTATCGCTGCCAAAACGATTCATGGCCTCGTTAAAGGTCATACGGGGAAAAGGCAAAGGAATGTCGATTTGCAGGATCTTTTGCCAGACACTCTGGAAAAGCCCCTCGATCAGGGCGTAAATGTCCTCGCGGTCGATGAACGATTGCTCGATGTCGATTTGTGTGAACTCAGGTTGACGGTCGGCCCTTAGGTCCTCGTCGCGAAAACAGCGAGCCATTTGAAAATAGCGTTCCACCCCGGCCACCATGAGCATTTGCTTGAATTGCTGGGGCGATTGCGGAAGCGCGTAGAACTCGCCCGGTCTCACCCGGCTGGGCACGAGAAATTCGCGCGCCCCCTCGGGCGTGCTCTTGAAAAGCAATGGAGACTCCACCTCGATGAATTTGTGTTCATCCATATAATCGCGGACGGCCTTGGTGGCCCGGTGGCGCAAGCGAAGTATGTTGAGATTTTTGGGCCGGCGCAAATCAAGATAGCGATAACTCAGGCGCAAGTCTTCACCAACGCGGTCTCCCGCGTCATCGCTCATGGGAAAGGGTGGCGTTTGGGAATCGTTGAGGATGGTCAATTTAGCGGCATGAACTTCCACTTCTCCAGTCCGCAGGCGGGGGTTGACGGTTTCCTCGGTGC
>JAJFLT010000118.1 GCA_021772555.1 Opitutales bacterium
ACTGACCGACCTGGGGCTGGACACCTGGGGCAGCCAATCGCCCGCGGTACCCATCGTATTGGGCAGCAAAGCGCTCACCTTTCGGTTCTGGAAATCGCTCATGGACAAAGGGGTCTTCACGGTCATGGCGGTCTCCCCCGGGGTAGCCCCCGGCAAAGACCTTATCCGCACCTCGATCTCGGCTCGCCACAGCCAGGAAGACCTGGAAAAGATCGGCGGCGCCATGGCCCAGGTAGTCAAAGAACTATTCTAGCCAACCGTATTCAGGATATGACGGAATCAAAAGCTTGCATCAGCTTTTGAGAGTTCACACTGGAATCGAAATTTTGTTCGACCCATTTTCTGGCCTCTTTTCTGAGGTTTTCGCAGAATTCATCATCGCATTGAGTTTTTTGAATGGCTTGCACCCATTTTTCGGGTTCATTCGTGGGCAGGACAAGACCGGTTTTGCCATTTTCGATAACCTCCAAAGTGCCTCCCACTGATGACGTTAAAACGCAAAGTCCGGAGGCCATCGCTTCGGGAATCACATTGGGCAATCCATCCCTGTCTCCGTTTGGCGCGACTATCCCGGTGAAAAGGAATACATCGGCCCGGGACAACTCTTGCAGTGTTTGCTCCTCGCTTAAACTTCCCAGAAAACGCACCTGGCGGGATAGCTTGAGACGGTTTCGGTGGCGAACCAATTTGCTGCGGAGCGGACCTTGTCCAATCAGATTGGCCTCGAAGTTCACTCCGTGCGAAGCCAAAGCGGCGTAAATATCCAGTTGACCGGCCCAGCCTTTTTTTTCGATCAAACGCCCAATACTGACCAATCGCACTTTTGTTCGCGGTTTCCGCAATGGCTTGAAAGGCGGGAGGGGCAGCAACCCACGGCGAATAACCTGAATTTTTGCAGGTTCCGCTCCATGCCAGAGCAGGGCCTTCCGGGTCGCCTCTGTTGAGGTATGGATCCATTGGGCGTCCCGAAGTTTTTCCTCCAGTATCCAATCTCCACCATTCTCAAACACATCATAGGCATGCGCTCCCATGGAGAAGGGGATCCCCGTGAGGGCTTGCAAAAGCCTGGACGCTGCCGCGGGCATGGTGGCCCAAACCGCATGAAACATTGAAGGGCGATTGGCTTGAAAATGGTTTGCGTAAATGATTGCAAATGAAAGTCCGATCAGGTTTTCGGAAATGTTTATAATGGATGCCGGTGGCCGCTGGAAATAGGGGCGTAAAGTTTCAGCCAATACCTTTGGGCGGGTTAAAAGAAGCCACGGCAGGCGCCAGAGGAGAACGCAAAGTCGCCATTTTGGAAATTTATGGATGGGCAATCCCTCGAATATTTCATCACCACCCCATAATGAATACAGCTCCATTGACAAACCCAACTTTTTGCAGGCGCGTATTTCTCTTTGCAAAAATGTTTCGGTGGCGACGGGAAAAGTTGTAAAAAGCCAGACTATCTTACCGGTTGGAGCCATTGATTTCAGGAACTTGAAGCCCTTTGCTGGGCCATAGAGACTATTTCATGAACAAAATCTGCGGGATTGTCCGATGCCCGCAGGTCGACCATCCGATCTTTTACGGCTTGGTAGCTTTCTGAAAATTCCATCCAGTCTTGCAATAGGTTATGGAAGTTTTCCGCCGATTGCACGACAGCAGCAGCGCCATGAGTCGAAAAGTAATTCAATGCCAGGCGTTCCTGGGGCATCAATCCTCTCATTGTGTCGAATATCAGCGGGCAGCTGAAAAACAGTGCTTCGGTGGCCGTATTGGCGCCGCCGCGCGTTATCATAGCATCGCAGGATTGAACCAACTGGTGGAAATTTTCACTATAGCCTTCCAGAAAAAGTGAATAGTGGGGATTGGCTTCCTTCCATGCCGTCAGTTGTTGGTGGGCGGATCGATTGTTACCGCAAATTGCGATAGCCTGTGATTTTTGTGGATATTTGGCCAGAATATTCAGAAATTGACGGTGGTTGTTGAACCCCGCCTTGCCAGTGGCCAGCAAAACGGTGAATTTTTCCGCCGAAAGTCCCAAATGGTTTTCTCTAAAAAGTCTGCGTTCATCCGGGGACAAGACCGCGTCAAATGTCTCCGGGGCCAATAAATTGGTGAATATTCGGGATTTACCTTCTCTGATTCCTAATTTGTTCGCGTGTTGAAGCGCTTCTTTGGTGCGGGCGAGGAAAAGGTCCGCCTGCGAAGTTACCCAATTGCGGCTGAACCCGTAGCCACCGGAAAATTCTCCACAATAGGTTACGCAAGGGACCCCCTCGATGGCCGCTACCCGCTTGGCCACCCGAAAGTATCCCCGGTTGGTGGAGTCGTGCAGGCTGAGAATGAGGTGGGGACGAAACTGCCTCAATATTCTTTTGTAGTAAGAAGCGCCCAGAAGAAAAAAATGTTCACTGATAAACCCGAACAACTCGACGATCCACCAATACAGGTGGTGCAGGGCGGGCGCTTTTTGCTGTATCCAGTTATAGATATGCACCCCCAGGAGAGTAATGACTGAGGCATTCTCCAGCAATTGTTCGATTTTTACTTCGACCCTGCCGTTATGCAGTTTTTCCACCCAGGAAAGAAAAGCGGATGCCCTGGCATCGTGTCCTCCCCCCGTGCTCGAAGTTAGGACGAGGATTCGCGGTTTTTCCGTCACCGTCATTCCGCCGATTAATTGACTGTGCCGAACAACAAAGCGACGTTGGCGCCTCCGAAACCACTGCTGTTGGACAAAATTACCTTGGGGGAGGCTTCCTGGCTTTGGCGGATGATGTTGAGCCCTTCGGCCTCGGGATCCAGATTCTTTATGTGGGCTGAGCCTGGAATGAATCCTTCATCGAATAAGAGCGTGCAGAAAGCCGCCTCCATAATACTGGACAGGGACAAACCGTGGCCGGTGAGCGCCTTGGTGCTGCTTATGGCGGGACCATTGGGAAGGTTTCCAAATACTTTTTTCATGGCTTTGATTTCAGAAAAGTCTCCAGTTAGAGTCGAAGGAGCATGGGCGTTGATATAATTGACCTGTGCCGGAACCAACCCCGTTTCTTTGAGGGCGTTTTCAATGGCCAGGATCATACCTTTGCCTTCGGGGTGGGATTGAGCCGCGTGGTGTCCGT
>JAJFLT010000119.1 GCA_021772555.1 Opitutales bacterium
ACTGACCGACCTGGGGCTGGACACCTGGGGCAGCCAATCGCCCGCGGTACCCATCGTATTGGGCAGCAAAGCGCTCACCTTTCGGTTCTGGAAATCGCTCATGGACAAAGGGGTCTTCACGGTCATGGCGGTCTCCCCCGGAGTGGCCCCCGGCAAAGACCTCATCCGCACCTCGATCTCGGCCCGCCACAGCCAGGAAGACCTGGAAAAGATCGGCCACGCCATGGCCCAGGTAGTCAAAGAACTATTCTAGCCAACCGGTTCATTGCCATCATCATAGTCGCGGAATAGTAAGACCCCCATCGACCATGATAACCTGGCCGGTGGAATAAGGAAAATCTCCCCGGGCCAGAGCGGCAACCGCTTTCCCAACGTCTTCAGGATAACCCCAACGGGGCTGCACGCAAAGTCCTTCTTCCAGCAACTTGTCGTATTTTTCCGCAACCCCGCTGGTCATATCGGTTTTCGTTATCCCGGGTCGGATTTCGTAAACGGAAATTCCATACTCACCCAACCGTGCCGCAAAAAGCTGGCGAGTCATGCTCAAGCCCGCTTTGGCAATGCAATATTCCCCCCGATTGACCGATGCCACCGTAGCCGAGATGGAAGAGTTCGTAATGATGCAGCCCTCATACCCGGAATCTGCTTTTTTCTGCTCAATCATCCAATTGGCTGTCGATTGTGTCAGGAAAAATGTTCCCTGGAGGTTGGTTTTTAGCACATACTCAAAGCTCTCTTCACTCGTCTCCAGGATATCCTTGCGCTCTCTTGGAGCGACACCCGCGTTATTTACGAGCACATGCAAACTCCCGTAACAGGATTTTACTTTTTCGAGTATTGAACCGCGGTCATCAGCGGAGCCGATGTCGCCACGACAATAGATTACGTTAGCGCCCAGAGATCTTAATGTGGAAATCGTTTCTGCAACAGCCGGTTCCTCCCGCACACCATTGATCGCAATATCGAAACCTTCTTTGGCCAAACAGGTGGCGCAACCGAGGCCAATGCCACGGCTTCCTCCCGTAATTAATGCGACTCGCTTATTTTTCGATGGGGCATTCATAATTTCGCAAGCAGGTTTTTTGTTGGGATTAATTCAACTAAACTTCCAATTCAGGAATGCCCACCCACTGGCGTTTTTCCCAGCTCTCTAATCCTTTTTCCGCCAATTGGACACCTTTGGCGCCTTCCAGAAGATTCCACGGGAAGGGCTCGTCCAAAACGACATGGCGCAGGAACAACTCCCATTGAACTTTAAAAGCGTTATCATAATCTTCCTGATCCGGAAGAAGCGCCCAACCGTCATAAAAGTTGATCGGCTGATCGATATCGGGATTCCAAACCGGTTTAGGGGTATTGCCATAATGCTGTATCCGGCATTTCCTTAACCCGGCTACCGCGGAGCCGTGAGTTCCGTCGACATGGAGCGTTAGTAAATCATCGCGGCGAACCCGCGTTACCCAGGATGAATTGAAATGAGCAATTATTCCGCCTTCTAAATCGAAGGTGGCGTAGGCCGCGTCGTCTGCCGTGCAAGCATAGGGTTTTCCACTTTCATCAATACGTTCCGGAATATGGGTTGCACCCAAACAAGAAACGGCTTTGACCGATCCGAAGACCTGATCGAGAACATACCGCCAATGACATAACATATCGACGATTATACCGCCATCGTCTTCTTTGCGGTAATTCCAGGAGGGCCGTTGAGCCTCAATGGTATGCCCCTCGAAAACCCAGTAGCCGAATTCACCCCGAACAGATAAAATTTTTCCGAAAAATCCAATCTCGATCAAGCGCTTTAACTTCCTCAAACCCGGTAGCCAGAGTTTGTCCTGTACAACGCCGTGTTTCACCCCGGCAGCCCGGCAAAGACGGTAAAGTTCCAAGGCCGTTTGGGTATCGATGGCGATAGGTTTTTCGCAATAGACATGCTTCCCCGCTTGCACCGCCCGGCGAACGCCATCGGCGCGCCGCCCCGTGGTCTGCGCATCGAAATAAACACTGTTCTTGGAATCTGCCAGCGCCTCATCGACATCGGTGGTCCATTTCTCGACTCCAGACTGAGCGCAAAGCTTTTCCAGCTTGTTCGGATTGCGACCGACAAGGATTGGATCTGGCATGATGGTTTCATCGGCGCTCACGGCCACTCCACCCTGTTTAATAATCTCAACGATAGAACGCATGAGATGCTGATTGGTTCCCATGCGTCCGGTGACGCCGTTCATGATAATTCCAATTTTGTGCGTTTTCATTAGTTATAATATTATACGTGATCGAGATATGCTTTCACAATTTGATCCAGAAATTGCGGTTGGTCCATTTCCCAATATTTTTTGGAAAAAATCTCCACCTCGATAAAACCATCATAACCGGCGCTTTCCACCCAGCTTCGTATTTCGCGAATATCGATACAGCCCTCACCCATGAGCCCCCGGTCGAGAAGCATGTCCTCGGTCGGGGTTTTCCAATCGCTAACGTGGAAAGCTGCAAGATTGCCGTTTTTCCCACAACGCTGAATCTCATTTTGCAGATCGGAATCCCACCACAAATGATAAGCATCAATGGCCACCCCCACCCAGGGCGAAGCAAAGCCCTCGGCCATATCGTTGGCCTGCTTCAAGGTGTTGATGGCCGACCTTGCATCCGAATACATGGGGTGCAGAGGCTCGATAACCAGCTTCACCCCGCAGGATTCGGCATGGGGAAGGATGGTTTCTATGCCATCGCGAATTTGTTCCCGCGAAACAGTTAGTGATTGACCGGCGGCCGTTCCGCAAACCAGCACCAGAAAAGGCGAACCGATGGCGCTTGCCTCATCAAGGAGGCGCCGGTTATCATCAATGGCAACATTGCGCCTCGCAGTATCCAAATGAGGGAAAAAACCACCCCGGCAATAGGAAACAACTTGCAATCCGTGGTCAGCGATAATCGATTTGGCCTCCTTCGGTGCTAAGTCGTGCAAATCATCACTCCATACCGTTATGCCGGGAATTCCCGCGCGGGCAAAACTTTGCACCGATTCCCGGAAACTCCAGGGTTTTGTCGTGATGGTGTGGACGCAACAGCGTGAAAGATCAGTCAATGATTGTGCAGTCATAAATTATTAATTTTCAGGTAAAAGTAATTTACTCCACTCCTCCGAAAAAAGTGTAATAGGATTCCCCTGCAATAACGCGTTTGAGATAAAGAGCCAACTCGCGGGCATGATAATCTCCCCACATGCTCGATTCTCCACATGCGATTTTTTGTCCTTCGGGCACATGGTCCCAACCATTGGGTCGGTGATAAATTGAGTGAAGAATCAAGCCTTGGTGCTCCTTGTTAGTACTTAAGTAAGGTTCGGCAAAAAGGGTTTTAATAACGGTCAATCCCGCCTGCCAGTAACGGTTGCCATCATCGGTTTTGCCTTTATCTATTAAATAACGACCCAACCTCAATAGACCCTGGGCGCCAATCGCTGCCGCCGAGCTGTCAACCGGCTCCCAGGAATTAAACGGTTCCGCCGGCACGTTGAGGTAATCTCCCAAACGGTGTAAGTTCGGAGCCCCCGAATCCCAATAGGGAATTCCATCGGCGGGACTATTATCGATATAAAAATCGCAGGTTGCCTGAGCGGCTTTCAACATAAAAGCCTCTATTTGAGACCGCCCGTCAAACACCACCAATTCCTCATCGTCCAAAATTTCCAGAAATTCAAGCTCTTCCGCGAAACCGACCATGGCCCAGGCCAAACCGCGCGTCCAGGTGGTGAATCCGCTATAGCCCTGCTGCGCATTCGGGCAACGATAATTCCCATCCGTCACATTAAACACACTCTCATGCGCCGTTCGCCCCCAGACATCATAACCGTCCCGCCCTTCGCCATAATAAACGGAATATTCGGCGGTCGCCAGGGCGTGTTGCAAGGCGCGCTCGAGCAAGTTGATTTTCTTATCGTTTTC
>JAJFLT010000120.1 GCA_021772555.1 Opitutales bacterium
CATTTCCTTTGAGTGAGTGTCGCTCAAATGCCCGTAAGTATTCGCAACAAGTATGCCACCGTCTTTGTGGCCGATCCAGGATGCAATGGTCTTAAAATCTACTCCCACCTCGATCGCATTTCTTACGAAGTAATGTCTCAAGCTGTGATGCGTGTAATTTTGGATTCCAGCCTTCGTGCATCCGGCGATCATGGCCTTCTTGGCCGTAAAAGCGGATATGATGAAATCTTTATCCCGTGGACAGTTCCTTGCCTTCAATGCCTCCAAAAACTGCCTCATGGCTGGAAATAGAGGTACTATCCGGCTCTCAAGGTTCTTGGTGCCCTTCGCACCGCCGGTCACAGCAAAGTGATTTCCATTGAAATCTACCTCTTTCCATCGAATCTCGACGGCTTCGCCCAAGCGCATACCGGAATAAGCCAACAATTCGATCAAATCCGCCGCTCTTTGCATTCGTCTTTCTGAGGATTTGAGTGCAGCCACCAGCAATTGAAATTCTTCCTGGGAGGGTATACGTATAAGAGGCTTGCCGAGCTTCCGGCGCTTGATGTGCTTTGCAGGGTTGTCGAGGGTCAAACCTTCTCGAACGGCATAATCGACAATGGAAATTAGGGTTTCCCGTTCGTTGTTGAATGTGGATGCGGAAATTTTGACACTTCGCCTCGATACCCAATCCTCACAGCCTTTGATTGTGATGTTGGCAATCGGGATATTTCCGAAATAGGGCGTCAATTGTCGGATACTGACTTGTCGCCGTCTTGCGGAAGAAGCCTTCATGTGATTTTTGATGCTGTTGAACCACAAGGGAGCGATCTCCGAAAAGGTAATTTTCCCATCCAATTTTTTTGGATTGATTCGATCAACTTTATCCCGGAAAGCAACCAATCTGCGATCCGCAAGTTTACGATCCGTTGTCTTTAGAGACCTTCGAAATTGCTTGCCGCCTCTCTTAATCAGGGCATAGTAAACGTTCGATGAATTACGCCTATAAAGATTCACAGCAACCCTCCGAAACGGAGCTTCCGGGGGAGGGGTTTCTGTCGGTTTCTGCGACTTTTCCACCATTGAGTGGAAAATACAGGTTGCTCAATAGGGTTGTAAAGAAAATAAAAAAACATAACGTAGTATATTTGTAATATATTGATATACAATATGTTATATTAGTTTTTGTCCCCATAGTTCAATGGATAGAACTGCGGTTTCCTAAACCGTCAATCTGGGTTCGAGTCCCGGTGGGGGCACCATTTTGTAATCAATGAGTTACAAAATATTTTTGGTTCGTTTATTTCGGTGGAATTTGATCCGTGGCTGTGGCCGGATTTGGGTTGTCGAGGTTTTGTGGGTTAATGAGGGGGTTGGCGCCGTCCACGGTTTTTATGTGGAGGTCTCTTTGGGGGTAGGGGATTTCGATGCCGTTTTCTTTAAATAGTTTCCATACATTGAGGAGGATGGCGCTTTTGATGTTGGTTACGCCGTTGCTGGGATCGTTGATCCAGACACGCCCTTCGATGTTGATGGAGCTGTCGCCGAATTCCACCAGGTGGCACATGGGGCAGGGGTCCTTGAGGATGCGGTCCTCGCAGTTGGCTGCTTGCTGGACGAGTTCGAGCGCTTTGGTGACGTCCGAGCCGTAGGAGATGCCGATGGGTATGCGCAGGCGTACGAGGTTGTGGGTGAAGGACCAGTTGACGACTTTTTGTGTGATGAGGTTTTCGTTGGGGATGAGGTGCTCGGTGCCGTCGCGGGTGATGATGGAGACATAGCGGGCACTGAGGTTGTTGATCCACCCGTAGGTGTTTTCGATTTCGATGACGTCTCCGGGTTTGATCGATTTATCGGTCAGGAGAATGAAGCCGCTGACGAGATTGGAGATGACTTTTTGGAGGCCGAAACCGATGCCTACCCCAAGGCCGCCTCCAAGCACGGTGAGGACCGTCAGGTCGAGCCCCATGGAATCGACGGCGATGAGGAAGGCGGCGGCGATGAGCGCGATTTTCATCGCTTTGCCGATGAGGACCTTGATGGAGGAACTGAGGCTGTCGATGGCTTTGATGCGGTTTTCGATCAGCCACGAGGCCCATTGCACGATCCAAAGCATGACCACGAGGACAAACACTCCCGTGAGTACACCGTAGGCGGAGATTTTGGCATTACCGAGTGGCAACTGCAGCATTTCCAGGAAGTTGACTACATCTTCAAACCAGCCGAGCAGGTAGAGGGAGATGACTAGGTATAGGACGATGGCGATCAGCCGAACCACGATGCGGTCCCGCGAATAGGCCGTTAGCAAGGCCACGATGAGCCAGAGCCCGGTCAGGGCCCAGGTGATTTGCAGCAAGCCGAGCGGTGTTTTCAATAAAAGGCCGATACCCCCGACGATGGCCAGAAACAGGAAAAACCACAGGAAGGCGGCATTTTCCCGCCGCCAGCAGCCGAAGCCCGGTGGGGATTTCAAACCCCGGTCGGGCGGGGTGAGCTTTTTTTTCAGCAGCCTGGCGGCGATATAGAGGCCCACCACGAGGGGTCCCTGCCAAAGGAGATCTTCCAGCGCGATGCCGTGGGGTTGAAATAAATCCTGCAAATTGAATTCCATGAGGCCGGGTATAGTAGATTTAGTTACGAGGAAAAAGGAAACATTGGGTGGAACGGATGTTCTTGCAAATTTGGCCTTTCAATAGAATGTTTTGGCCCGGTTGTAAATGCAAAGCTTTGCCAGAAATTCTAGGGTCGGGTCTGTTCGGGTAATTGCCGCAGTGTTGGTTTGTGGGCTTCTGCTCATTGGCCCGGCGGTTGTGTCCCGCAGTCAGGAAATGCCTCTGGCCGATGGCGATCTGAAAACCGAGCATGAGGAAGCGGATGCCCTGGCCTGGCGGCTGGGGGCCGCTCAAGACGCCCTCGAAGGCGGTTTTGCCACTTTGGCGGTGGGTTTGTACCGGGAGGTTCTGGATTCTCCCCGGTTGAAACCGGAGAAAAGCCAGGAGGTGGCATTGCTGTTTGCTTCGGGTCTCGTCGCGGCGGCTCGTTTCGAGGAGGCGGGAGAGGCGCTCGAACTTTTTGAAAACAAGGAAGACCCCCAATACCGCTTGCTGGACGCCATTTTAGCCTATCAGTCGGGCGATGCCGAGGCAGCGGAGGAAATCCTCGACGCGCTTCCCTTTGAACAGGTCAACCCATCGCATAGGGCCTGGCATTTCATGATCAGAGGGTTGATCGCTACGGGACGACAGGATTTTGAAAGCGCGGAAAGCTTTTTTCAACTGGCCCGGCAATCTAGCGTCACGCACGCCCAGCAGACCCATTTCGATGAAATTCTTTTTCGCAACCGACTTTTTTCGGGCCAGGCCAATGAGGAACTGGTGACCGATCTGCGGTCCAATCTGGAAGCCAATCTGGGCCGACGGGAGGGTTTTCAATACGGCAAAGTCTATGCTGTTGTGCTGGACGAGCTTGGCCGCAAGGATCAAGCCGTGGCCTTTCTGGAAGAACTCCTGCGGTTCGAGTCGGTGCAGGAGGGCGACCTGGAAGACCAGATCCTGCTGCTTTTGGGTCTCATCGCGGGGGAATCGACGGTTAAGGGGAAACAGGCCCTGGGGGCTTTGTTGAGCAAGGACGGCAGCACCGAATTACAGCGGGTGGGGTTGCAATTGCTCCTTCGTCAGGCTCTGAACGCTTCGCAAACAGAGGATGTGCGAGCCCTCTTCAACGAATTGATCGACCGCCCCATCAACCATTCTCTCCTGGATGAACTCTATTTTTTGCGGGCCTTTCTGGAGCTCTCCGCCAACCGCATGAATCAGGCCGAGGCGGACGCCAACCGCCTGCTCGAGCTTTTCCCCGGCTCCCGCTTATCCAACAGCGCCCTGCGATTGCTGGCCTACACCTCGTGGCGGAGGGATCCTCCTCATTACCGCATGGCCGCCGGTTATTTGAACAGGCTGCGGGCCGTCATGCCGGATGGAGCGGAGAAGGCACACCTCACCACCTTGATGGGCGATTGCTATTTTTTAAACGAGGATTACGAAAACGCCTCCGACGCCTACGCGACGGCCCTGCTGGAGGCGCCCAGGAGTGATACACGCGGCACGCTGCACTTTCAGCGTGTTCTCTCCGAGATCGGGGCCGGACGATTTGATGAGGCCATCGCTTTTTTAAATGAAGCGACGGTGGAAAAAGGCGTCGATCCCCTCACTCGTTGGCGGGCCGAGTGGAACCTGATCAGCAAGATGAAATCGGGAGGGCAGGTGGAAAAGGCCTTTGAGCGTGTCGGTAGTTTGTTGAGCGAACAGGATGCGACCCTGGTGCCCTTGGATTTGCGGCTCCGTTTGATGTGGTTGAGCGCCCAGCTTTCGCTCGAAGCGCGCCGCCTCGAGGAAACGCCCGTTTTGTGCGAACAGATTATCGCCACCTTGGATGAACCCGAGGGCGCGGCCATTGAACCGAATTTGCGGAACCAATTGATCAGTCGCACGCTCTTGTTGCAAGGTCAGGCCTACTTTTCGCTGGGCTTGGCGGAGCAAGGATCAGAAATCTTTGAGAAACTGGGGCGGGATTTTACCGGGACCGAGCCGCACATATTATCTTACCTGACGGAGGCGCGCTATTACGCTTCGATCAACCGCACCGTCGAGGCGCAGCAGAGGCTTATCGCCCTGGCGGATGATGCCCCCCGGAGCGAATACGCGCCCATCGCCCTATGGGAAGCAAGCCTCAATGCGGAGCAAAGGGGCAT
>JAJFLT010000013.1 GCA_021772555.1 Opitutales bacterium
GAAATCGCTCACCAATCGCCCCACGCAATCCTCTGCATGGGTCGCATGACCAACCTCTACGGGGGGAGTATGCAAAAAAAATTCCCTCAAATTCGAGTGGTAGGAACATTACGCACTGGTAAAAAATTGTCGTTTTTGTCCGATCGGTCGTTGAGGGGAGCCGCCGGGATAATCGTCAACAGCCAGTGGTGGAAACGCCAATTGATGGGCAGTGGATTCAAGCGGCATAAAATCAAAATTATCCATAATTCCATGACCTTGACGGGGGGCGAAGATGAATCCTCACAAAACCGGGAAAAGAACCTCTGCCGGGAACCTGACACCTGCGTTTTCTTAAGCGTGGCGGCATTTCGGTCGGGAAAGCGGCAGGAGGACTTGCTCGAAATCTTTTCCCGGCTCGATCCATCGTTGTCATGGAAACTTTGGTTTGCCGGGGATGGCCCGAAACTACGCCACTGCCAGCGATTGGCGGCGCGCCTGGAAATGGGCGACCGGATTTCCTTCCTAGGCTATGTCGAGGACCCCCGCAGCCTTTACCAGCAAGCGGATGTGGCCGTATCGGCCTCAAAGGAAGATTCCCTGCCAAATTTCCTGATCGAAGCACAATGGCACGGATTGCCGGTCGTGGCGATGCCCTACAGGGGCATTGGGGAGACTTTCCGGGATGGCGAAACCGGCTTTCTCGTTGCGCGGGGCGATCAAAACGCTTTTGAGGAAACCGTGCAAAAAATGATCCTCAATCAGGAATTGCGGGTCGCATTTGGAATCAAGGCCAAAGAACATGCCCAAAAAAGTTTTCCCCCGCAAAAACAAGCGGAAAAGACGCTTCGATTTTTGCTCGGAAATTAGAAACTATCTCAAATTCGAGGATGATGCAGAGATATCACTCATCATCCTCGAGAATCTTTTCCAGATAACCGCGATAGAGCGAATGGCCCAAAGATTCGAGGTTGCATCGCAAAGCTTCCGCATCGATCCAGCCCTTTCTATAGGCGATTTCCTCCGGACAGGAAATCTTCATCCCTTGCCGTCTTTCGATGACCTGGACGAAATTGGAGGCATCCAGAAGGCTGTCGTGGGTTCCGGTATCCAGCCAGGCGGTTCCACGGCCGAGCAATTCCACCCGTAGTTCCCCTTTTTCTAGGTACTCCCGGTTCAAATCGGTGATTTCCAGCTCTCCCCGGTCGGAAGGTTTTAATAGGCCGGCCATTCGAGGGGCCTGATTGTCGTAAAAATAAATTCCCGGCACGGCATAGGGAGAACGCGCCCGGGCTGGTTTTTCCTCGATGGACAGGGCTTCCCCGGAGGCAGAGATATCGACCACCCCGTAGCGGCTCGGGTCTGATACCTGATAGCCGAAAATAGTGGCCCCGGACTGTCTGGCATCGGCGGCTAGAAGGGTTTTCGGCAAATCATGCCCATAAAATAAATTGTCGCCCAAAATGAGCGCCGACGGGTGCCCATCGAGAAACTCTTCCGCAATTACCAGGGCTTGGGCAAGCCCTTCCGGGTGGGGTTGCTCCGCATAGGAGAAGCGCATTCCAAATTGACGGCCACTTCGCAGCAGATTACGAAACAAGGGCAGATCGGATGGCGTCGAGATGACCAAAACCTCACGGATATTCGACAGCATAAGAACGGACAAAGGGTAATAAACCATCGGCTTGTCGTAGATCGGCATCAACTGTTTGCTCACGGCAATAGTCAGCGGATACAACCGCGTCCCCGAACCGCCTGCCAATAGGATTCCTTTTCTCTGTTTCATCTCCCGCTTCTCACATGCCGATTTTGCCATAGGCCAATCTTAAAAAAACACGACCTAAGCAGCCTAACTTATGGAGCTTGCGACCATCAAGAACAGAATCTTGTTAGAGGGCGTCTAAAAAGTCGAAATGACGATGGCAGAGATGATTTGCGACATTCAGCAAGGCGCATCAACCGATGTTTGGGCTGGAAGCCCTGACTCGGTTGAGGCAACACCGCTGATGCCTCAAAGCACTCTGTCCCAAAAGAATGCGGGCGACCATCGCACATTTCCACTTTTTAGACACCCTCTTAGACAAACCATTCCCGGACCAATATTTCCGCACATAAATGCTATGCGGTCCAGTAACGGTTGACACTTACTCTTGTTGCCGCGATTAAATTCCAGGTATGGAAGGAAAGTTTTTAACCCTGAAGGAAAGCGAACCGGTTAGTTTGGAATGGGGGTTGCTGCGATGGATCAGTCTTCCCGATCTGACGGGAACCAAGCAATTGGTTGTCATAGAAGTGAGCCTGCTGCCCGGTCATGGTCACAACTTTCACAAACATCCCCGACAAGAGGAAGTCATCTACGTAATCGAAGGAACGGTCGAGCAATGGCTGGAAGGGGAAAAGCGCGAACTCAGTCCGGGCGATTCCATATTTATTCCAGCCGACACGGTGCATGCCTCCTTTAATGTATCTTCCAGCGATGTAAAACTGATGGCCATTTTAGGCCCGGCCATAGAATCTGAAGGATATGAGCTTGTCGATGTTAGCGGTGAAGATCCCTGGAAGACCCTGCGCTAGCCAACCGCGGATTGCATTAATGGCCTGCGCCCTCTTTTAGGGGACGCAAAATCTGCTCTGCATTCGACAATCCATGCGGAGATAAGGAAAGCGTTTGCTGTTACACTTGTTCCATACTGGAATTAGTATCGGGAGGATACAACACAATGCCCGTCGAAACCGCAAGAGACGTTATTGAACAGGCGCGAGCCTTCCACCTTCAACTGCGCGATTTTTATTCGCAGCTCAAGGAAAAGGCCCACAAGGAGAGACTAAAGATGCTTTTGGATTACATGAGCGCTCACG
>JAJFLT010000121.1 GCA_021772555.1 Opitutales bacterium
GCCCGCACGATGGAAATCCATCACAGCAAGCACCATAACACCTATATCACTAATTTGAACAATGCCGTTGCCGGAGCCGGGTATGACGCGCCAGATTGCGTTTGCTCCTTGGTGGGCAACCTCGACGCAGTGCCGGAGGGCATTCGCATGGCCGTGCGCAACAACGGCGGCGGGCATTGCAACCACACGTTTTTCTGGGAAATCATGTCACCCAACGGCGGTGGTGCCCCGAGCGGCAACCTGGCCGCGGCGATCGATGCCGAGCTGGGCGGTTTGGACAAATTCAAGGCCGATTTCGCCACCGCCGGGGCCACCCGATTCGGCAGCGGCTGGGCCTGGCTCTTTGTCGATGGCAGTGGCAGCCTGCAGGTCGGCTCCACCCCCAACCAGGACACTCCAGTCATGGACGGCAACAAACCGGTGGTCGGGCTCGATGTGTGGGAACACGCCTACTACCTCAATTACCAAAACCTCCGTCCCAAATACATCGAAGCGTTCTGGAACGTCGTTAATTGGGAAAAAGCGGAAGCCAATTACAACGCGGCCAAAGGTTAAATCCAATTTGCAATGCAGAAAACAAAAGCCGTCCGGGAAATCACTCGGACGGCTTTTCTTTTTGCGCGTTGTGGAATCGGCAAAGGGAAATTCCCATGAAGAGTGAAAATAAAAGCAACCCAAGGACTATTCGGCCGGAAAAATATTATTCTTCATTGGGTTCCATTTTAAACACCTTCGACGAGGAAGGCAGGCGATTGGCATTGAGGGCTGAATCGGCATCGGATTTCAATGAATGGAAGACTGCAGTTCGGGCGAAACTTCGGGATATTTCAGGCCTCGACCGCATGGGGGACTGTCCCCTCAAAGCGTCTTTGCTGGAGAGTGAAGAATTGGAATTTTTTAAACGGGAAAAGTGGCTCATCCAAACCGAACCGGAGGTGTGGATGCCTTTTTATGCGTTGATTCCTCACGGACTTGAAAGTGGTAAAAAAACACCATCGATCATTGCCACCCATGGACATGGCAGCGCGGGAAAACTTTCCACCGCAGGGCGGTCGGATATTCCCGCAATCAAAGATGCCATCGACCATTATCATTATGATTACGGAGCCAAGTTGTGTCAGGAGGGCTATATCGTTTTTTGCCCCGACGCCAGGGGTTTTGGGGAGAGACGGGAGTTTACCAAGGGGAAGATCACCACAGAAGATGAATTGGACGAGCAGTTTTTCCTGGGCAATTCCTGCAGTATTCTCAACAAGAAGGCGCTCAGTCTGGGGCGATCCCTGGTGGGAATGTGGACCTGGGATCTGATGCGCTTGATCGATTATATCGGGACGCGTGTGGATTGCGATGCTGAGAGGATTTGCTGCGCCGGGTTGTCGGGGGGCGGTTTGCAAACGTTGTGGTTATCGGCGCTCGATGACCGCGTTAAATGCACGGTTATCAGCGGAAATTTTTTCGGCTTTAAAGATTCCATACTCTACCGGACCCGTTGTGATTGCAGTTACGTGCCCCGTCTTTGCGAATTTGTGGATGTGGGCGATATTGGCGCATTGATAGCGCCTCGGGCGCTCCTTATTGAATCCGCCTCTGAGGATATTCTGAGCGGTCCCCGCGGTCTGGAAAACGCCACGGAGCAGGTCGCGATTACGCGGCAGGCTTATGATCTATTAGGGGTTGGCGAGCGGTTGCACCATTATGTATTTGAGAGCTACCATCGTTGGGACGGGCAGGAGACCTCGCCTTTTATCGAACGCTGGTTGTGACTGTTGAAATAGTGAGTTGAATACCAGGAATGGATGGCCACCGCTGAATCCAATCCGGTTTTACCATCGTAGAGAAGAGATAAAATATGAATAATGACATTGACTAATTCTTGGTCCGTGTAGAAACTTAAGTTTTCGTCTCAAACAATCCCTGCTTTTTGGATAAAAGAGACTAAAATATGCAAACGATGAGCCGGTCGACGATGATCTCGGAAAACGCCCCGGAAAAACTGTGAAGGCAAGGGGATTATTTTCAGTCTTTGCTTTCCTGTTGCTTCAACAGTCGCTGGGTGCTGGCGATTTCCAAAACCTCGATTGGGGTATGCCATCCGAGGAGGTCGCTCGACTACAGGGCATCGGCGGGCATCATTTAGATGGTAAACTCGTCCTGCTCAAAGATGCCAAGCTCCTGGGTTTGCCCGCCCAGATATCCTTCCAGTTCGATTTCGATGGAAAGGGCCTGGATAGCGTGATGTATCAAATTGAGGGCGATGTAGGGGCAAAAGAATACGATAAACTAAAAGCGGTCCTGAGTGAAAAATACGGCAGGTCGATACATGGAACACGAATAGTAATTGAAGGCGGCGTAAAAATTTCTAAAACGGTCTGGGAGATCGATGGCACAGGTATTGAAATATTGGGAGATTTCACGAGCGGGTTGTTTCCAATTACAATAATTTATACGCCGATCCCCGACTGGGCACCACCGGTATCTGAGGATGACATTTCGGAAGCCCTGGAAAAGCTGTGAGGGCAACTCGTGGCACTCAATATTTAATGGAAATATGAGCGATGGGTGAGCAAGGAAAATCGGAAGCAAGCATAGATTGGTTCTCTGGTAGTCTG
>JAJFLT010000122.1 GCA_021772555.1 Opitutales bacterium
TATTGTGTCGGATGCAGGCCTGGAAGGGATAGAGTGGGGCGGCGATGTCCACGTGCCCCACGGCGATGTAAAAAAAGCCGAGGAGGTTAATCGGAAGACCCTTGAATCGGGCCTTATAACTTCAGCCTACGGTTCCTATTATCATTTCCAAAATCACAACCCCGATTCCGCCACGAAGGGGCCGGAGATGGAGGCTGTCCTCGACACAGCCGAGGCATTGGGCGCTCCATCGATTCGGATATGGGCTGGCGAAACCGGCTCAGCGGAGGCCAGTGATTCCTGGTGGGGAACTGTCGTGGAGAAGACACGAGAATTTGCCGAATACGCCTCCCAACGTCATATACGAATTGATTTCGAATTTCACTCGAATACATTGACCGATACCAATGAATCGACAAAGAAGCTCTTGGCAGACATCAGCCATCCTGGGGTCCGAACCCTTTGGCAACCGTCTCTCGGTGTCTCGAAAAAATACCAATTGGAGGGTTTAAAGATGCTCCTCAATAGCATTTCCAACATACATTGTTTTCATTGGGGGCCAAGTGGTTGGCTCGACAAACATCTGTTGGCGGAGGGACATACCGATTGGTCCGATTACCTTGATATAATCGGGCAAACCAACGAGAAGCGCTGGATCAGCCTAGAGTTTGTGAAGGACAATCTGGTTGAGAATTTTGTGCGGGATGCGATAACCCTGAAACGTTGGCTGGCCGAAAGAGATCAGGGTTCCAGTGTTTCCCTTTAAGAAGGCGACTGAAAAGTCGAAATGACGATGTCAGAGAGGATTTGTGGCATAGATTTATGGATTCTCCAGAAACAAAAATCCATTTCCTCGATTTGTAATATCCTTAAATTTAATAAAATTTGCGTCAAAAGCGCCCGCTTCGACCAATTCATTATTTTTCATCGTGGCGAAAGTGAAGCTGCCATCGGTCTCGACTCCCCAGAGATCACTTTTATGGTAAGCGGTTGTAGGGACGATTCGTGTTACACTGTCGCCTTGAATTATTTTAATCAAACGGCCGTTTTTTCCGGTCACGCGTATCTTGGGAAGTTCATGGAGCGTAGCTGCGGAAGGATGAAGGCTTATAACGGTTAACTGGACATGCTGTTTGGAAGGTGATGAAGTAAAAACGGTCTGAAAAACAGGCACAATTTTCGTGGAGTTTCCTGTTTCTGATGATCGTTTTCTATTGCGATGAACAGAATCCTTCCTCGTTTCCATGAGCGTGGTTTGCGGGTTCAGAAGTGAGATGAGAACGTTTCCGGAGTCCGTTGATAATTTTGCCGTATGGGTTCCGGTTTTTTCAAAAGGCATCAGGCTGTTCCAGCTTTGGACGCCGGTTTCCTCCCCCTCCAATTGGAGGGTGTCTTCGATGAGGATCACATGGGGTCGGATGAAAAGGACCCGGCGCCGGGCAAGTTCGACACCTTCTTTCCATGCGGTCGCATTGTCCGCTTCCATGACTGTGGTGTGGGGCAGGTCTTGAGCCGCGCGCAGGACCGAACCGCGCCCGAGAGTCCCTCTCGCATCCTGATTCCTCCCACCGGGAGAAAAGGTGTTGTAAGCGGCCGTCCGGCTGGTTTGAAAATACCGTCCGTCTCCGTATGAGACATGTTTGCGAGTGAACAATAAAGCCTGGCCCCAAGCGTCGAGTGTGAGACTGTTTTTGTGCATCCAGGAATGTCCGTGTCCGCTCCACAAACCGCTTTCAAAACTTATTTTAATCGCATCATTGGCAGAATCGTCACGGGCAAATATCCATCCGCCATCAGGATATAGGCTGAACCTGGGAAATCCGCCGACGTCGGCGTTTTCTTGCCGGAGCGTGTCCCGGTACCAAAGCCAGTCCACGCCAAATCCCCACATTTCGGGAAGGTTTGAGTATTGCTTTGGTGGTTGGAGTAGAGAGATCGGGTTAGCATAACGCTTAAAATCGATACCCTGTAGCGGACCGGAGCCAAAGAGGGCGACAACTTCAGGCAAATCTTCCTGCATTTCCACGGCAAACCTCAAGCCCGCGAGGATGTCCGTATCGACCAGATCTTTTATGGGTTTCCCCAATTCCTTGCTGGCCACATGATAAGTAAGCAGGGTTGAGGTAAGCGTACCCAAACCGTAGCCGAGACCTTCGGGGTAGGTTCCGTCTTCGCGAATTAGTGGTTCCAGGAGACCGTTCATGGAATCGATTTCAAATTGAATTTCTTGGGCCGACATAGGCGCTCCCAATCTCGCCTTGGCTAAAGCAAGTTGGCCCAAGAGCAGGCCTTTATGAAAACGCACGCCCTGGTTGGCATAGGCGTCACGATGCTCTTTGAGACGGGGCAGGCCTTTCTCTCTGATGGCCTGGCCAATGAGTGCTCGGCCTTCCGCCGTCAGCCGGTGCCAGCAGAAATCCAGTAGCAGGGCGGCCTGAATGGTGCCGATGTTTTCAGCAAAAGCGGAATGCCTCCAGGTCGAACCCGGCATATGGCTGACCAACCCTTCTGCCCATTGCTCAGTCAGGGCTAGACGAATGGCCCCCTCTGCTGCAAACCTCATCATGGTTTCATTTTTGGAAACAAGCCCGGCCAGGGCCGCTTGCAATGCCAGGTTGAATTCACCGGTCCTTACATCATCGACCCTCCCGTATCGATCCGGTGCGTAAAGGGTGTACCTTCGCACCGGGAAATCTGTAGCAGCACTCAGGAGTTCTGTGATCGCATCGAGGTCTTTCTGCCAGATGTTCGTAAACTCAGGTTGGGCTGTGATGACGCGTAAATATTCGATGTCTTTGGCATTGTGCAACAGGGCCAGGCCGGGCTCGAAGGGTTTGCCGGAATCGCTGGAGATATATCGATTATAATCAGGAATCGGTCCGACCCAGGCGAGGCCCTTTTTGCCCAACATAATCCACCTCAGTTTGACGATTTTCTGTCCCGGTGTTGATGCTGCAAAACGAATGACGATTTTTTCGAGATGTTTTCCCTCAAGACCTCCTTCGATCTCAAGATGCGAAATCGCCCCGTACCGGCCCGAAAATATATTTTGTTCTTTCCCATCCACAATGACTGAGGCGGAGGCCATCACATCCGTGGGAATTTGCGCTCTCAGGATCAAGGATTCAAAACCATCGACATGGAGATCGAAATCTCTCTCTATAACGGCTTCACCCGAGGCAGAAGTAGCATTCCAGTCCAACTGAAGCCGATCCCAATAGGGAGTCAATATGGGTTTGGAAACGTTGTTTTTATCCCGGACCGACCAGCGGGAAGCTGATGCAAGAGCGGGGTTCCAAAACGCTTCGATGATGGCTTCGGTATTTGAAACCATGACAGGCGATTCAGGCCATTGAATCAAGTCTGCATCATTGTCGGAACCATCTGCACGATAAAGAAAGACGCTAACCAAAACATACAAAATAGTACATGTCGGATTTCCGGTGTTGTTGATAATCTGCCTAATTTTCAATGCCTCGGATGGTTTTTCTAACAAACAATATTCGTCAGTGTCTGGATTGTTTAAGTGTATTCCCGGCCTTTAATTCGGGAATGAGTGGGGTCGGTGTGAAATCGGTCGTGTTGTCGATCATGGACAATAGTTTTCGCATAATTTCCTCGCCCATTTTCTTTAGAGGAGGGGTGACGGTTGCCAGTTCCAGTTTATGTGGAATCGATGGGATGGACACTCCATCGAGCACATTGTAAATAAGGGACTTGTTCTGGATGATGCCCGACCTTGGCGAACAAAGCAGTTTTGCCACGTAATGGATGGAGTAGGAATGCAGAACAACCAACGCCGTTATATCACGATTTTCCTCAAGGAACCCGGCGAGCAAATTTGCGCCTGCCTGCGCGTTTTCAACATTTCCCAGATCGAGTAGGCTTTTGTCATTGATATTAACACCCAGCGGGAGGCCGGCTTGACGGAGGGCCGAGATTCGCTGACAGTAGTAATCGTCCTCAGGGTTTCCACAGAGTACGCCAATATTGCTGTGGCCATGCGTTTTGAGGGCAGACATGACCAAAAAGCCGAATGCGATATCATCGTCCTTAACAACCGGAACATCCACGCCAGGTATTTTGCGCATCGTCGTAATAATGGGAATATTCAGCTCCTTCAGCCTGACCAAGATATTTCTGTCGCCAGTCTTGGCATGAAACCAGACCAGTCCATCGGGCATGTCGGCCAACACTTTATCCAGGAGGCTTTTTTCAGCCCGATTGTCATCCGCATCAGACAGTTGACAAAACGAAATTTTGAGGTTTTTTCCAGTTCCTGAAACCAACATGCCCTCAAAGATTTTTCCTGTGTACCAGGATTCATTCGGGTCCGTAAACGGGGGTAATATAGCGAGGATATTTTTCTGTTGAGTGTTGTTTTTGGGCCATTGTGCTTTTTTCACATAGTAGCCACTTCCATGCCTTGCTTCCAGAAGACCTTCTTTTTCGAGCAACTGAAGGGCTTTCCTCACCGTGGTGGGGCTTTTATTCGTTTTTCTGGTTAGTTGGCGAATGGTGGGGAATCTTTGCCCGTGGCTGAACCTGCGTCCGGCAATCAGCTTTCTCAGTTGTTTCGCTATATCAATATAGAAGGGATCCGGATTCATTTCCAGAGCCAATGTATTTAAAGACATTTTTTTCACGGTTGGAGAGGAGTTCTATAAATTAATCATTGACCTTAAAAATATGAAAACAATATAAAACAGTAAAGAACAATATAAAACAATTATATTCACCATGCTTGAATTTAACAACGGTTTACCTACCAATATTTTCAAGACAGCATCCAAATGACTTCCCGTCCCAATATTCTTGTAATCATGTCGGATGATCATGCTCAATGGGCACTGGGGTGTTACGGTAATCGGGAATTGCACACGCCTACACTAGATAAATTGGCGGCGGAGGGAGCCCGTCTGACATCCGCATACACGCCTTGCCCGGTATGTTCGCCCGCCCGGGCGTCTTTCTTCACGGGACGCCTCCCCAGTCAACATGGCATTCATGACTGGCTTGTGGAGGAGGATGAATTTGATTGGATGCGAGATGAAATCACCCTGGCCCAAGTCCTGCAAGAGAGCGGATACCGCACCGGTCTGGTTGGTAAATGGCATTGCGGCAGGAGTCATGTCAGGCAACCGGGGTTTGATTACTGGTTCGGTTTTGAACGGGGACAGTATCCCCACAAGGGTGAACAGCATTTTGTCGAACAGGGACAAGCCGTTCGCGAACACGGGCAGCAATCGCCATTCCTAACGCATAAGGGGATAGAGTTCCTGGGCAATACGGATGATGATCGGCCATTCTTTCTTTTCGCCGGCTATGTCAATACCCACAGCCCATTTGCAGACCAACCGGAGCGCCTTGTATCGAAGTATCGCGGTTCCCAATTCCCGGACATTCCACGGGAAGCATGGAAATCTAAAGAAGGAGGGTGGGTCAGGTTTGGTAATCCGACGGATGAAACCG
>JAJFLT010000123.1 GCA_021772555.1 Opitutales bacterium
TGGTGGCTGCATTGATTGGCTGGATTCTATATTACCTGCTCGGTATCATTCTTTTCGGTCTTCTGAGTTCGTTTCTACAAGGCTGGCTCGGCGCATTTTTTCGCCTCTTCCCGGTGGGACTTCCTTTGTTACTGGCTCCGCCTTGCAGTGCGGCCGCTCTCTATCTGTATCAGTCGCGAAACAATCCCCAGGACTTGCTCCGATTGGACGCAATCTTGAGGATGCTGCTGGCGGGTTGGAAATCCCTCGTTTTTCCCTCGCTGTTTTTTGTTGGCCTGATGATTGTGGGCTCCCCTCTTTATGGATTTGCCTTTTTCCTTGGCTTTTCCATTCTTCTGGCCTATTTCACCATCCTCTTTGGTCTATTGGAAAAGCAGAGAGATGCGTCCATGGATTGATAGTAATTTCAGTTTAGAAAATTTTGAGCGATGCCAACCTACGATTATCTGTGCAAGTCCTGTGAGGAGGAATTTGAAATCTTCCACTCCATCACGGCGGAGTCGCTTACCCAGTGTCCCTCCTGTGAAAAGGAAACGCTGGAACGGCTGATTGGGGTCGGCGCCGGTATCATTTTTAAAGGCAGCGGTTTTTATCAGACTGACTATAAAAACAGCTCCGAAAAAAATTCAAAATCTACCCCTAAAGAAGAAAAAAAGAAAGAATCCAGCTCTCCCGAGCCCAAAGCTGCTGCAGCAGGCAGTTCAGACACTAAGTCGAATAACGGAACAGGCTCCTCGGAAAAGGGCGCTAATACTTGATTGGAGGGAAAATCCATGGCTAATGAAAACGAAGCATCGGGTCCCGGTTGGGGCGGAGCCATCGTAGCGGCAATTTTAAGTACTATTATCGGCGTGGTCCTGGCCGTGGCCAATCTCATCATTTTACCGGTTGCATCGGTCAAGGAAATCCCGCCGGAAGAGGAGCAGGTTCCCAAGACCGTTTATTTCATCTCCGGCGGGGACAAAGGGGGGAGCACCTGGAAGCAGAAGAAGACTTTTCTCGAAAGCGGGCAAAGCGGCACGCTTCTTCTACTCGAAGGCGATCTCAACCGTTGGGCTAAATCGTCCTTCAGGCCGGATCCCAAACAAAATGAGGACGGGGGCCTGCTGTCGCAAATTACAATGGTTCCCGAAACCCCCAACTTCCGTATCGCCGACGAAAAGTTGCAGGTATCTTCACAATTGGTGATTCCCATTTTAGGCGAGGGCAAGAAATTCACCTACCAGGCCGTAGGGAGTTTTGTTGGCGATTCCGGGAGTAACAAATTCAAGGCCGAGTCAGGGTATATAGGCACATGCCCCATTCCTAATATTGCCGGATTGCCGGATAGGGTTTACAACCTCCTGGCGTCCAAATTCCTGCAGAGCGAAGAATACACCGCGCTCAATCCAAATTGGACTCAGTTAAGCCAGGTAGTTATCGAAAATAACCAGATTAAACTCGTTCGCTAACGAGTAGATTGGTCTGCAACTCAGAGTGGGAAAACCCGCTTTTATCCGTCAACTTCATCCCCGTTCGAAGGATTCAGAGGCGGCTCGACCAAAACGGATCCTCCCAATCCCGGCATGTAGTCCGAAAATTCTGACCCTTCCGGCGTTGCCCGAAGCGCTTGTTGAACCATACCCATTTTGGCGTCGAGATTATCCAGCATGGAGACAAAAACCGCCTCCGGAGTGGCGGCCAAGACGGCGGCTCCCCATTCAAGTTGGCCTTGATGGCTGAGGATAATGTGCTCCAGTCGCTCCCGCAGTGCGGGTTCCAGCTTGTTTTGGAGAGCCGCTTTACGGGCGATCCGGTAGCCCAGCACGACATGTCCCTGTAAAATCCCCTGGCGGCTTTTCCTCGTTACACGCTCTCCTTCGTATTCCAACATCTTTCCCACATCGTGCAAAATCAGGCCGCTCAGGGCCAGGTCCTGGTCGACTTCAGGGTAGTGGGGCAGGAGGGCTTGGCAGGCCCGGCAAAGATGAACGGTGTGTTCCAAAAGTCCTCCCCGGTAGGCATGGTGCATGCCGATGGCGGCGGCGCAGGTCTTAAACCGGTCGCCCATTTCAGTGGTGGCCTGGACAACCGCGGCCCTCAATGCGTCGTGCTTAATCTGGTGACAGAACTCCAGTAGTTCCACCCACATTTCCTCCCGGTCTTCGCTGGTCGAAGGAATCAATTGATCGAGGAGGTTTTGAGAATCAACTTCCTCCTCCGGCACTACTTCGGCAAATTGAATGCGGGGTGAAAACCGGTTTTGGTAGTACTCGGTCATACCCTGAACCCGCACGACCGATTCCAATGGGGCGTCGTGAAAGAATAAAAATGTGGCTGTGTCGCTGAAGCAAACGAAATGGAAACTGCCGGTTGTGTCGCCCAAGTCCACGGAGAGGAATTCGGAACCATTGCGGGCTGTTTTCAAAGCCGCCTCCCGCAAAAGAAAAATGCCCTCGAAAGGAACATTCTGGTCTTCTCCAAAACCCTTGAGTTCGGCCACGGTGGGATGATTTTTATGGGATCTGTTCATGGGCTGGGTGAGCGGTGGTCGGTGTTATAAATTCCAATTATTTCTATAGCAAAAGAAAAGAACCCAGGCTGAGAAAGACAAAAAAACCGGCCACATCGGTTACGGTGGTTAGGAAAATGGATGAACTCTGTGCCGGATCGAGTTTCAGTTTTTTCAGGAAAAGAGGAATGAATGCGCCGGAAAGACCGGCCAGGCCCATGTTGAGGACCATTGCGATCAAGACGACGGCCGCGATTTTTTCCTCTCTTGTGACCAAATAGGCCACCGCCGCTGCTATCAATCCGGTCAGCAAACCATTAAGCAGCCCCATCACAAGTTCCTTGGAGCAAATGCGTATTTCATCGTGTTCCTGCATTTGGGCCAAGGCGATACTGCGAATGGCCACGGCCAAAGTTTGCGCCCCGGCATTGCCGCCCATGCTGGCCACCACGGGCATGAATACCGCCAGAATGGTCAGTTGCTCGATTTGCTCCTGATAAAAATAGACTACTCCCGCCGCCATGAAAGCGGTGATCAGGTTGACCTGCAACCAGGGGTGTCGACGGCGCATGCTGAAGGCTATATTATCGTAGATATCCTCGGTCGCACCGGCTCCAACGAGCTTTTGCATATCTTCGGTGGCCTCGTCCTGAACCACGTCCATGGCGTCGTCGATAGTGACAATACCCAGCAAGGTGCCGGCCTCATCGACGACAGGCAGGGATAACAGATTGAATTCGGCGATGGTCAAGGAGACCTCTTCCCGGTCCATTTCCGGATGGCAGATGCCCTTGACTTGAGTGTTCATGATGTCGCCGATTTTTCGTTCCTGACGGGCCAATATCAGATCCCGCATAGAGACGATTCCCAGCAGCTTCATTTCTTCGTCAACGACATAGATATAGTAGATATCCTCGAATTCCTCTTGCAGGTTTCGAATTTTTTCAATGGCTTCTCTGACCGTTATGGCTGGCAGAATGGTGGCCGCCTCCGGTGTCATTATGCCTCCGGCCGTATTCGGATCGTAAGACATCAAAACCTTCAGCGTCTCGGCGCTCTCCGGCTCCATACGGTTCAGAAGCCGGTCGCGATCCTCTTCGTCCAGCTCTGCCACAATGTCTGCGGCATCGTCCGGATCGAATTCCTCCAGAATCTTGACCGCGCGATCCTCGTTCATGGCTCCGACCACCTCGGCGGAATCGTCGGCATCCATTTCCGAAAGAATATCGGAGGCCTCCTCTTCCCGTAATTTCCGCAATACAAGACGACGGTCGTCCACCTCCAAGCGTTCCAGAAATTGCGCCACCACGACGGGCGAACTGGCCGCCAATCGCCTGCCGTCTAGTTCCGCAAAACCACCCTTGGGCCAGTCGTGCAATTCCTCCAGTGAATATTCAGGGGAAAATTCGTCCAGCGATGGGGTTGCTTCAGTCATGTTCTCTAGCTGTATTTCTTGACCAAGTCCGTATAATCGCGGAAAGCGGGTGCTTTGGCATCACCCAGGAGGCTGTAAAAAACAGCTTCGGAAGGAAGCGGATAGCAGTGTTTTTCCCGACTCAAAAAATCGATCACCGCTCTGCCATCTTCTTCCCGGCGGCAGCCCAGGCAATCGGTCAACAACGTGATCTGGAAACCTTCCCTGAGGGCATCGACAACGGTTTGGTAAATACAGATCGGTGTTTCCAATCCCCCCATGACCAGGTGTTGTATATTCTGCTCCCGCAGAGAAAGGCGGAGCCCTTCTGCCTTGAGCGCGGAAAATGCCGATTTGGTAAAGACTTTCGCTTCGGGCGCGGCTTCCAGAAGCTCGGATTGCGTCGATCCCAGTTTTTCCGGAACCTGCTCTGAAATATAAACCGGCAATTTCAACAATGATGCCGCCTCGATTGCGAAACGGCAACGCCGCACCAGCTCGTTATATCCTGGAAGCACACGGGCGAATACGGTTTGCACATCGACTAGAAGAAAGGCTGTCGATTCAGTTACACTGGCATTTGTCGTTGTCATAGACTTAGAATTATACCCGATATTTTAGCGATTGCAGGACAATTTTAACTTTTGCACCAGATTGATCTTTACTACCCCGCCTCGAACACTGAAATGTAGACGAATATGGATTGGAGAGTAAAGACCCTTTCAAAGCATTCACATGCTTCCGGCAAACCGTTACAGCCGGACCAAGAAATAGTCAGTTACCTCTATAAAAATGAGGAGGGCGAATTGTTGAGGGCTGATGTTCTGGCTGAAGAAACTGAAAAATTCAGCCCTTCCGGCGCCATTGTCGGATGGTGGGGGCACCGGATCAAGGACTCTGAATCGGAAGCAGAAGCGCGGCAGGCGGCGCTCAAAACCTCTGAGGAGCTTTTTATTTCCCTCTACCAAGTCGAAGGTGAGACGGGACATTCGGAGGAGAGCGACATACTTAAATACCTGCTTGCTCTGATGTTGGAACGTAAAAAAATTCTCAAGCCGGTCCCTGGTCAGGGAAAAGCTGAATCGCAAACCTACCTCTTGCGCCAAACGGAAACCGAATATGAAGTCCCCAACGTAGAAATCTCCGCGGACATGCTCCACAATGCCAAGGAACAATTAAGGCTGATCATTTGAAAATTATTGTAGTCAGCTCAATTATTTATTCATAAAACGGGACTCGTCAGAACAGCCCGGTCGCAAGCCTGCATGAGTAGCCTCCACAATTCCATTCTCGATTCGGGCAATCCCGAAATTTATTCCCTTCGCACCAAAACCGAAGGTCCTTCCGGCAGTTTGCCATTTCAGCCGGAGTTTTTGAAAAATGAGCCCAGCGGACATATTTTCGGCTGGACCCAAAACGCTGGCATGGGGTGGGATCCGAAAGAAATGCTGGGCAGGCAATTCCTCATCCTCAGCACGCAGGGTGGAATCCGTTCGCCGGATGGCTCTCCCGTCGCTTTGGGGTATCATACCGGTCATTTCGAAGTAGGGCTATTGATGGAGGAAGCGGCCCGGGTAATCGCCCGCAACGGAGGTATACCTTTTGCCGGATTTTGCAGCGATCCCTGCGATGGGCGGACCAACGGAACCTCCGGCATGATGGATAGTTTGCCCTACCGGAATGACGCCGCCATCCTCTTCCGCCGGTTGATCCGATCACTGCCCACGCGTCGGGGCGTACTCGGTGTGGCTACCTGTGACAAAGGTTTGCCCGCCATGATGATGGCTTTGGCTGGAAGTGGCAGCCTGCCCAGTGTGCTCGTCCCGGGCGGGGTTTCCCTTCTCAGTGAAGAGGCCGAAGATTTAGCCCGCATTCAATCTATTGGCGCTCGCTATGCTCATAATGAGGTTTCGCTGGAAGAGGCGTCCTCATTGGGGTGCCGTGCCTGCGGATCCCCTGGAGGCGGATGCCAGTTTTTGGGTACCGCCGCCAGCAGCCAGGTCGTGGCTGAAGCCCTCGGGATGACGCTGCCTCATGCCGCTCTGGCCCCTTCCGGCGCGCCCATATGGACGGATATGGCCGCCCGATCGGCTTTGACGCTCATGCAGATGGAGAGAAAGGAAATGGTTTGCGCCGATATCCTGTCGGATGCGGCCATCAAAAATGCCATGGTCGTCCATGCTGCATTTGGTGGATCCACCAACCTCATTCTGCATTTGCCCGCGGTGGCCCATGCTGCCGGTCTCAACCGGCCCACCGTGAAGGACTGGCAATATTACAATCAAAGGATACCGCGCCTCGTCGATGCCCTTCCCAATGGTCCTCGTGGCTACGCAACGGTGCAGGTCTTTCTCGCTGGCGGAGTGCCCGAGGTCATGCTGCACCTTCGCAAAATGGGGCTTCTGGACCTGGATTCCATGACGGTCACGGGTCTTCCTCTGGGCGAAAATCTTCAATGGTGGGAAAACTCGGAAAGGCGGAAACGTTTGCGAGAAAAGCTTTATCATTTGGATGGTATCGACCCCGAAGACGTTATTTCCGATCCCCAATCAGCCGCCTTGAAAGGATTCTCGAGCACGGTGACTTTTCCCACCGGCAATCTCGCCCCGGAAGGTTCCGTCGTCAAAAGCACTGCCATCGATCCAGGTTTGATTTCCGTCGAGGGCATTTTTTACCACGAGGGGCCAGCCAGGGTTTTTGGGTCTGAAGGAGAGGCTATCAAAGCAATCAAGCGTGAAGGGCGCGGAGGAATTGAGGCTGGAGATGTCATTGTCATGGCGGGCATCGGACCATTGGGCTGCGGTATGCCGGAGACCTATCAGCTAACTGCCGCATTGAAATATTCGACTGCCGGAAAAGGCGTCGCCCTGCTCACGGACGGCCGGTTTTCGGGTGTTTCCACCGGGGCATGCATCGGGCACATCAGCCCCGAGGCCTTGGCCGAGGGCCCCATCGGAAAATTACGAGATGGCGATACAATCCGCATCCGCATCGATTGTCATAAACTGGAGGGAAGCATCAATTTAGTGGCTGATAACGCAGAAGAAATATTGCGCGAGCGGTCCCTCAATCCAATTATCCGGCAAAATCCCAATGTACCGGACGACACCCGGCTATGGGCGGCCCTGCAAAATGCCAGCGGCGGAAGCTGGCAGGGTTGCGTTTACGATGTGGATAAGATTCTAGAGGTCTTGAGTAAAGGAATGTCTAATCCTTAAACGATGATGAAAGATTGATTCGGCTTTTAATTGAGAATACCTGGGGCGATATCATTGAGAAAGGATATAAGGATGAAGCAGGATTATTTTGACACCGAAAAAATAAATTTCGAAGGACCTGAATCCAGGAATCCGCTTTCATTCAAGCATTATAACGCGAAGGAGTTAGTTGTGGGACAACCCATGAAAGACCATCTCCGTTTTGCCGTTGCCTATTGGCATACCATGCGGAACCCATTGTCGGATCCTTTTGGAGTAGGTACCGCTCAAATGCCCTGGGAGGATGGCTCCGATTCGGTGGACAATGCCCGACGGCGCGCCCGCGTATTTTTTGAGTTTTTGGAGAAACTGGGAGCGGATTATTATTGCTTCCACGATCGGGATATCGCCCCCGAAGGCGCTGACTTGGCCGAGACCAATGGAAATCTCGATCTCGTGGTGGAAACCTTGAAAGACGAGCAGGAGCGAACCGGCAAGAAATTGCTTTGGGGAACGGCCGGTCTCTTCACCCACCCGAGGTATGTGCACGGGGCCGCCACCAGTTGTAATGCGGATGTCTTTGCCTACGCCGCCGCTCAAGTAAAAAAAGCTATGGAAATCACCCATGAATTAGGCGGCCTTGGTTACACTTTTTGGGGCGGGCGCGAAGGCTACAGCACCTTGCTCAATACCGACATGAAGCGGGAACTCGACCACTTGGCAAAATTTCTGCACCTAGCCGTGGATTGGAAAAAACAAATTGGATTTGAGGGGCAATTTTACATCGAACCTAAACCGATGGAACCGACTACTCATCAATACGACTCGGATGCAGCGGCATGTTTGAATTTCTTGCGCGAATACGATCTGCTGGATCATTGTAAGCTGAACATCGAAACTAACCACGCAACTTTGGCCGGGCACACTATGGAGCACGACCTGACGGTGGCAGCCAACGCCGGGGCCCTCGGTAGCATCGATGCTAACACCGGAAATCTATTTCTCGGTTGGGACACCGATCAATTCCCGACCGATATTTACCTCACCACACGTATAATGCTCATCGTGCTGGGTATGGGCGGTTTCACTACGGGTGGGTTGAACTTCGACGCCAAACGTCGGCGGGAATCTTTTGAGCCGGCGGATCTTTTCCACGCTCATATCGGG
>JAJFLT010000124.1 GCA_021772555.1 Opitutales bacterium
TTTTTTTGGTCCAATATTCTACCCAGCGCTCGGCCCATTCTGTCATTTTGTGGCTGTGCCAATAGCGGCCGGTCGTCAAATTGCTTCCGCACAAGACTTCCGGCGGTCCCTGGATATGGGGATAACCGGTATAGGTCCGGCGTTCCGCTTGCATTTCTTCATTATCGAGCAGGGGAATGTCTTTGGTCAGGTTAAAGGCCCACTGGCAGAGGTTTGGGTTTAAGCGACTGACTTCATACCTTTGGCCGAAGGCGGCATCATCGACCGAAGCGGGGCCGTAGGGTTCCTTGGCCCCGATGGGAAGAATACCCGTTGACCAATCTTCGGGTAAATCCTCGGAATCAATTTCGAAGGCCAGATCGCCGTCCACTGCCCAATCAGCCCAGACCACGCTACCAAGAGGGCAATTATGGGGATTGCCTCCGGCGATGCCGGAAATGATCCAGTAGGCTTTGCTCAGATCGTAGCCCCCGGCCAACCCCATGGCCATGATGGACACGGCAGTATTCGGATTGCCCACCCCGGCGTGGATTGCGAGCAGGCCATCCTCACGCTCGTAAAGGCGTCCCGGCAATCCGGCGGAGTCGGCCAGCACGGGTTTGAGGTTTTCATCCTTGAGAAACACGCCGAGTTCCCCGAACTCCTCATCGGAGGGTTCATACATGGCGACCAGGACCAGTTTAGTGGAGGCGAGATGGGACATGTTTTAAATAGGGTTTCGGTGAAAAAAGGACTGAAGCTAAGGTTCCAAAGAGAGCCCGGCAATGGAATTTTCGCTGTCGATGCCCGAATTGAGAGGCAAAAATATGCTTTTCAAAAGCCATGCATGCACTAACATGGAGACTGGCATAAACCTGAAATTAGTGAACGTATGTGTTCTCAAACCGGCCCGGCGGATACCGGCCAGCATCACGACTGCACGAGTTTTGTAAACCGTTTTGCATTTACCAGCCAAAGGTCAATGGTGTGTTCGGAATTACGACGAAGGCGTTCTTATCTGAATTTAGAATATGAAAATCATAATTGTGGGAGCGGGCGAAGTGGGCAGCTACCTTTGCGGGTTGTTGAGCGGCAAGGCGCACGATGTGACGGTCATCGAATCGAACCCGGACATCGCCCAGAGGGTTGAAGAGCTGATCGACGCCAAGGTGTTGATGGGCAATGGAAGTTCGGCCGAAACCCTGGTCAAGGCGGGGGTGCGCGAATGCCATTATTTTCTGGCCATGACCAGCGAGGACCGGACCAATCTGGTGGCTTCCTCGCTGGCCAAGGTACTGGGGGCACAGGTCACCATTACCCGGGTGCACGACCAGACCTATACGGACAATTCTTACGTCAATTACCAATTGCATTTCGGCATCGACCATTTGATCAATCCCGAGGGATTGTGCGCGATGGAACTGGCTAAAACGATCCGCAACCCCGGGCGGGTGGCGGTGGAATATTTTGCCCGCGGGCTGATTGAAGCGCAGCAGGTCACCATAACCCGGCGATCCCGGTTGATCGGCAGCAAATTGCGGGAATTGAAGCTGGATCAGGTCCGCATCGGTTTCGTCAGCCGACGCAACAAGATTGAGGTCCCTTCGGCCGACACGATTATGGAGGAGGGGGACCGGGTGACTCTTTTCGGCCCACCGGATGTCCTCCTCAAGATGAAGCGAAAATTCGACCCGGAGAGCAAACCCGATCCGGTGAGGGTGGCCCTCTTTGGGGGCGGGGAGACGGCCGTGGCTCTGGCCCGCCTTTTGAGCAATCCGCGCTATAAAATCCGCATCATCGAGCAAGATGCTACGATCTGCCGCGATCTGGCGGAAAAATTCCCACGCGTCACAGTGATCAACGGGGACGCCACGTCTCTGCGGTTGCTGGAGGAGGAACAGATCGGCAGCGCCGATTATTTCGTGGCCTCGACGAAGGACGATGAGGACAACATCATGACTGGGTTGCAGGCCTCCAAACTGGGCGCGGCGCATGTCCAACTGGTCATCAACAAGACCGATTATGAGGATGTCCTGGACGGGTTGAAAAGCTCGCTGGGGGTCGAGATGATGGTGTCACCCCGGGTGACCACGGCCCGGGAGGTGTTGCGCTACCTTTCCACCGAACGGATGCTGGAGTTGGCCACATTGCCCGATGGGGTAGGGAAAATCCTTGAGATCCAATTGAGCCATAACAATCGTTTCGCGGGCCAGCCCTTGCGCAATATCCCTTTCCCCAAAGGTTGTGTGATCGTGGCTTTATTGCACAAATTTCAAGCCAAGGTGCCGGGGGCCAACGACACCATTCTGGGGGGGGATCGTATAGTATTGATCACCGGGGAAGGCAACCAGAAGGAATTGCACAGCCTTTTGATCGAGGACTGAGTAAAGGAGTTTTTCCGCTGACGTGGAGAACGGGTTTGCTGCCACCGCCGTGCGATGAATTATTCGATAGTATTCAGGTTACTGGGCTTGATCCTCATGGTCGAGGCGATCGCCTTCACCATCAGTCTGGGAATCGATTACTTTTTTAGGGCCACCTCGATCATCGATAGAAGCGCCTTGGGCGGATTTGGCATCAGTATTGTAATCGCCTTCGGCATAGGCATCGGGTTTTCCTACCTGGGGCGGCAGGGGGATTTAAAAATGTTTCGCAAGGAGGCCCTTTGCGTAATTGGGCTGGGCTGGATATTGGCCAGCCTGGTCGGAGCCCTTCCGTTTTTTCTCATTATTCCGGGCTGCACTTTGGCGGATGCCATTTTCGAGTCGACCTCCGGCTTAACCACCACCGGGGCGTCGGTTTTCACCGATTTGGAAAAAATGCCCCACAGTCTTCTTTTTTGGAGGAGCCTCAGCCAGTGGATGGGCGGGTTGGGGGTAGTGGTCTTTTTTGTTGCTATACTGGCTTATCTGGGGGCCGGCGCCAAAATATTGTTTTCCGGTGAGTCCTCGGCCCATTCGGCGGACCTGGATTCCGGGCGGGTGCAGACGGGGGTATTACGTATCCTCGGGCTTTATGTATCTATATCGGCGGTCTGTGTGGTCGCTTACTGGCTGTGTGGGTTGGATTGGTTTGAGGCATTTTGCCATATGTTTGCAACGGTGGCGACGGGTGGATTCAGCACTCGCACCGCCAGCGTGGAAGCTTTTCAAAATCCTCTTCTGGAGTGGATGATTATCTTGTTCATGGCTCTGGGTGGGACCAGTTTTATAGTCATGCTCCGGTTTTTGAGGGGCGATTGGAGCGCTGTCCGCGAAAGCACGGAAACGGGCGCATTCTACCTGATTATGATTTCCGGGTCGCTTTTGATCGCCTGGCACTTGATCGTATTCGGTTCGATGGAGTCTTGGCAGGAGGCCTTTAGAATGGGCGCTTTTCAGGTCGTCTCCATTATTACCACAACGGGATTTGCCACCACCGATTTCGATTCCTGGGCACCTTTTACCCATATATTTTTGCTTTTTCTCATGCTGATTGGGGGAAGTTCCGGCTCCACGGCGGGTGGCCTCAAGGTGATACGCATCGTGGTGGGCATCAAGGTTTCCTTAATCAACATTGAAAGAGCCTTCCGCACGCGGGTGGTCCGCTCTATCAAAATCAATGGAAAAAATCTGGATAGGGATGCCCAGGAAAATGTGATCAGCTATCTGGTCCTTGTCGCGTTGGTGGCCCACCTGAGTGTTTTTCTGGTCGTATTTATGGAACCGCTTCTTTCTGTGGAGGGGGCTGTTTCTACCGTTTTGGCCTGCCTCTTCAGCGTCGGGCCTGGTTTTCAGGAGATTGGCCCGGCCCACAACTACGCCTTTTTCCATGATTACACCAAATGTGCCCTCTCCCTTATCATGATCATGGGCCGTTTGGAGATGTTCGCCGTCCTGGTGCTTTTTTCTCCATCTCTGTGGAGGAGTTTCTCCTGAGACGCCCTCTGAGAGAGGTGATTGAAAAAACCACCAGAAAGAAACTTGCTGTTTATCGACAGGCTAAACTGAACTGAGAGAAGTCAAGGCCTGGCAGCCTAGTTCCCCGGGTGATCAGCCGTCGTCGCCGATTGCCTCGACGGGGCAACCCTCGAGGGCTTCCATGCAAAGGGCGATATCGTCCTCGTTGCTGGAATCGGGCTGGTTGTAAACATAGGAATACCCGCCATCGTCGTCGCGTTTGAAAAAGTCAGGCGCCGTTTCACGGCACAGATCACAGTCGATGCACTGCTCGTCTACGTAAAATTTACCAGCCGCATTGAGCGGCCATTTATCATCTTTATCAGCCATAGCACCGAAAAAGTTTGATATTTCAGCAAAGGTGTCAAGAAGGATTGAAAAAAACTTGGAGAGTTACCCATCGCCTAAAATGATGTGTAATCTATTGTTGTTTAATTACTTAAGGAATCAATTGCAGTTTCCTTTGACAGAGATCATAAGATTATGTCTTATTGCTTGGACAATCGGCTGGAAGTTGCGCCATCGGCTCTGCCCTGTGGGTAGAGAAAGCTGGCCGGATTGTTAAATAGCGACCAACCCCGATGTTATACGACAGACCATACATGCGTCAGCAGGAAGAGTATCGGCGAGAATTGCCGGTTCTCAAATGGCTTATTATTGTCAATATCGCAGTTTTCATCGTGCAGTGTGTTTTAGAGAGATGGACTAGCAGCCCGGCACCCTATAACACATTTCTCAAATATTTTTCGTTGACGGGTGATGGATTCCGTAGCGGCTACCTCTGGACACCGTTGACTTACAGTTTTCTGCATTCAACCCAGATGCTTTTTCATATTCTGGGAAATCTGCTGGGGATTTTCCTATTCGGGCGGGTTCTCTTACCGGTAGTGGGCTCCCATAGGCTTTTGGGCCTTTATATAGCATCAGCCGTTGTGGGGGGACTATTCTGGCTGGTTTTCAATTTCAAGGATGGCCTGGTCATGGGTGCTTCCGCCGCCGCCTTGGGTTTTTTAACCGTTTACTGCCTGCTCTATCCGAACCAACGGGTTCAATTTTTGCTCTTTTTCATCATTCCGGTATCCATTCTTCCCAAATACATTCTTTGGTTTTCGCTCTTTATCAACCTTTTCGGTTTTTTGTTCTACGAAGTTTCGCCCCAGGGGATGGGTGGTGGCGTGGCCTACTCGGCACACCTGGGGGGGATACTTTGCGGTTGGCTCTTCATTAAATATGTGCATCGCCGGGAACCTTTTTTTAATAAAGCCGGGGCCACCGCCGTGGAACTGCCCAATTGGGTGAAAAAGAAGAGAAAAAGCCCGCCTCAATCGAATAAATTCACCATCAATTTATCCAATCGCAACCAGTTGAAAAGCGAAGTGGATCGCATCCTTGATAAAATCAACAGCAAAGGCTTCGGATCTCTGACGGAGGAAGAAAAACGCACCCTGGATAAAGCCAGAGACATCTTGAGCCATTAAGGGTGTTGCCCAGCCGTTTATCGCGCTCCGGCGGAGCGGTCTGGACGGGATTGACAAGAGGCTTAAATTATTTAAATTCGCCTGAAATGACCAATGTCGGGCAGAGTCCTGAAGTGCCGCAGGGCGGATGCCGTGCCGGGGAGCGCTTATGGTCCAAACCGGAATTTACCCCTCCTGAATCTTGATTTTAAAAAAACGCAGACTAAAGTCCCTGCCGGAGCGCATGGCATTCCTGGAAAAAAAATACCGGGAATTCAAGGAAGAGGATTTCCCCGAAATCAGCGATATTTCCGTGGAGCAATATCAACAACTACGCGAGACTGAGAAATGCGTCCTTATCGACTTGAGGGCACAAAAGGAGCGCGATGTCTCCATTATACCCGGAGCCTTGACCCCCGAAGATTTCGAGGAGAGCACGAGTCGGTTCGCGGAGCACACTATCGTGACCTATTGCACGGTGGGATATCGAAGCGGATTACATGCAAAAAAACTACAGGAACGGAACCTACCCGTTCGCAATCTTGTCGGAGGAGTAATCGCCTGGGCATTACAGGGGCAGAAGTTTCAAAACCGCAATATTGAGTGTCACCGTGTGCATGTTTTTAACAAAAACTGGAACGTGCTGCCCGATGAATATGAGGCGGTCTGGTAATGGCGCCGCTCAATTTGGCCAGGGAAATTATAGTTGCCCTTTTTCTCCCGTTGCCTAAATACTCACGATTCTCAATATCAAGGGCATAGCATTCCAATACAGTAATATCTTACCTATGGATACAGAAAAACAAGCACGAAAAAGACCCTCGTTCATCTATGAATTTGATTTCATCCTGTTGCATATTGTGCCGCTGGCCATGATCTGGACCGGTGCGACTTTGTTCGATTGGATTGTTTGCATCACCCTCTACTGGGTGCGGATGTTTTTTGTCACCGGTGGCTATCACAGGTACTTTTCTCATCGCACCTACAGCACGTCGCGGATCTTTCAGTTTTTTCTGGCTTTCATGGCCCAAACTTCGGCCCAAAAGGGCGCTTTGTGGTGGGCCGCGCACCACCGCCACCACCACAAACACAGCGACAAGCCGGAAGACCCGCATTCCATGAAATTATACGGTTTCTGGTATTCCCATGTGGGTTGGATCCTCGGCCCTGAATACAAAAAGACGGAATTCCATCTGATCAAAGATTTTACCAAATTCCCGGAGCTGGTTTGGCTGAACCGGTTTTACATCCTTCCTCCGGTTTTCCTGGGCACTTTGGTGTTTTTGCTGGGAGGGTATGTCAACGGGGGAGGTTCCATGGCCACGTTGTTTACTCATGGGTGGTCAACCCTGGTAGTTGGTTTTTTTCTCAGCACGGTAGTCCTATATCACGGCACTTTTTCCATTAATTCCATTATGCACAAATTCGGCAAACCCCGCTACGATACGGGAGATGAGTCGAAAAACAGCCTTTGGCTGGCGCTGCTCACCCTGGGAGAAGGCTGGCACAACAACCACCATTATTACAAGTCCGCCACGCGGCAGGGATTTTTCTGGTGGGAAATCGACCTCACCTACTACGTGATCAAGATGCTTTCCTGGGTAGGCCTTGTGTGGGACATTCGGGAGGTGCCGCCGCACATCAAGTATTCCCGCAATAAAGAGGAGGCCAGGGCACTCCTGGCCAAAGGCGCTTCCTGATATAATAATCGTAACGCGGAAATTTTTCGGGCCGGCCATTTCTCTTTTTAACAGAGAATGTATTCGTCAAGTAAATGGTCTCCGTGGATTCGCGCCGGATTGCTGGCTTTAGCGATTTTTTTGGTGTGGGATTGTACCTGTATTTACGCATCCCAAACCTCCGACGCCGAGAAATATGCGGCTATCCAGAAAGAATACGAGGGTTACCATAAGAAAGTATTTCCGGAGGTTTCTGATTTGTCGGTGGAAAAACTGTTGGAACGCAAAAAGGAAGAAAAAATCATTCTCGTGGATTTGCGTTCCCCCAAGGAATATGGTGTGTCCATGATTCCCGGAGCCATCACCGCCGAGGAATTTGAAGCGAATAGAGAATGGTATAAGGACCACAAGATTGTCACCTATTGCACAATTGGATACCGTAGCGGCCTTTACGCCAAAAAATTGCGGCGGGAAAATGTTGAAGCCTTTAACTTGGCAGGTGGTCTATTGGCTTGGGCCCATGCCGGAAAGACCTTTACCTGTACAACCGGAGAAACCCGTAAAGTACATGTTTACGGAGAAAATTGGAATCTTTTGCCCGAAACCTATCAACCTGACTGATAAGTTCTCCGAATTTAACAATGCCTACCCAAGCCACCGCTGAGGGAAATAATCATGGACGATCGGGGTTCTGTCATTTCTGTCGTTATCCCGACCTACAATCGCCGGGAGTTGCTGCCACGGGCCATTGGCTCGGTTCTAAATCAAACCCGGGCGCCGCGCGAAATCATCGTCGTTGATGACGGGTCGACCGATGATACCGCCCAAATAGTAGGCAATGATTTTCCTCAGGTAGAACTGATTCTGCAGGAAAACCAAGGTGTGAGCGCCGCACGCAATAGCGGGATAAAAACTGCGCCCGGCGACTGGCTCGCTTTTTTGGACTCCGACGATGCCTGGCTCCCGCATAAACTGGAAAAGCAATTGGATATGCTGGTTCGCCATCCAGAAATGAAAATTTGCCATACGGGAGAAACCTGGTTGAAAAATGACAGGCAGGTCGGCCAAAAAAAGAAACACCAGAAACCATCGGGATGGATTTTTCAAAAATGCCTGGAATTGTGCGCTATTTCCCCTTCCTCGGTTTTGATTAAGAGGGAAGTATTCGACACCGTGGGATTGTTCGACGAATCCCTCCCGGCCTGTGAAGATTACGACTTGTGGGTGCGGATTAGCGCTCGCTATGAGGTTCATTGTGTAGAGGAACCACTGACGGTTAAGTATGGCGGGCACCCCGGTCAACTTTCCTGCCAATGGGGACTGGACCGCTACCGGATTCACGCCTTGTGCAAAATCCTGGATTCTGGCCGGATAAACCGGGACGATGTCCGCGCCGTCCACCAGGTGTTATCTCAAAAATGCCATATTTATGCACTGGGTGCGTTGAAAAGGGGCAAAAAAAACGAGCATGATCATTTCATAAAACTGCCCGAAAACTATATTCCCATGTCCTGACTAAGCCACGCGCTGCAGACAGCCCGGTCCAGCATCCAGACACCAAAACACTGTAAACCGCTTTTTCGAGTAGTTGTTCAAAACTACGATTTTCCTCGCCAGATAAGAAAAAAACCTCCTAAACTCACCCTCAAATTAATCTAGCCTTGTTTATATCCCATGATACCTAATCTAATCCGTCTGTTAATACTGTCTTCCGTGATTTTGTCGGCCGTTACCCTGTCGGCCATGCATCATAAAAAGCCCCTCACCGGTGCTCAAATCATCGATAAATATGTTGAGAAACAGGAAGTCTATTCGGAGCTTGATTATATCAAAATGTCCATAATCAGCCCCGGCCCCACCGTTCTTGAGCGTCGTTTTCTGGCCGTTTATAAAAAGAACACGGAGGGAGGGCGTTCCTACCTGATCCGTATTATCAGACCCGCAGATGTGGAAGGTGTTACTTTGCTGGCGGTGGAGGATAAAGACAAGGAGATCGAACAATACCTTTATCTACCAGATGTCGGCACACCGCGAAGACTCAGGGGCCAGGGACAGGCGGGAGCTTTTCTAGGCTCCGATTTCAGCTTTCAGGATCTCCTCCGGGAGACGCCGTCCAATTTTCGCTATGAGCGACTGGAAGACGTCTTCGTCAATGGCGTCGGATGCTATAATGTGAGAGCCCTTGCCAACTCTGAAGAAGAAGGCAATCCCTACCAATACCGGAATATGTATATTGAGAAAGAGGGATACGATTTGCTCAAAATCGAATATTTTGGGCAGGCCGATAAACTCATGAAAACTTTTAACGCTTTTGAATATCATTCACCAAAAATTAAAGGCGTCACCACCCGGCCCCGGAGGGCAGTAATGGAAAATAACGATAAAAATTCCATAACCGTGTTTACAGTGATTGAGGGGAGGATCGACCAGGAGTTTTCCGACGATCTCTTCACCCCCAAAAGTATTGCCGATTGGACTCCCGATGAAGTCGATGAGTTCATTTATGATTATGGATTCGTCGTTACCCCACAGAATTGACGATAGCGACAGCAGAATATCCTCGACCGTTGACCACTGTTTGATCGGTCGATTTTCCTGATAGAAATTCTTGTTAGGTTTTCTACGGGACAGAAGTGAAATCGAAAAACAATTCGATGACGCTTATCAAAAACTGTATCATACAAAAATACCCGTCAGATTGCTGGATTTAGTTGTTAATTTGTTCTACTGAAATTACTTGCGTATTATGTGCAAAAACATTGAATTACCATAATTGACGAATAAACAAATATAAAAATAATTACGATTTTTATAGATTTTTATGATCATTGGGGTAATACTCTTTAGAAGATGAGCTGTACAAGGTTTCTCCACTGCAAATTTTCCAGCTTAATTTTCCTGGTTCTGATATTCGGACCATGGCAGGCGGCTATGGCGGCCGAAATTAGGGGGCAGGTGCTCGATTCTGGAAGCGAGTTGTTCCTGCAAGGGGTTCGCATTGCCATCCTGGAAACCGATGAAGTGACCTACACGGAACGCGGTGGAGATTTCCAATTGCGCAACCTTCCTCCGGGCCGATACACGATAAGGGCTACCTATATCGGCTACCCGGCCCATACCGAAACGGTGGTCATCGAGAACGACGAATCTTCCGTATTTATCTCGGTTGACTTTAGCAGTGAAGCAGTGATCGAGCTGGAAGAATTCCGGGTTGAGGGATCCTTGGTGGGTTCCGCCAAAGCGCTCAACATCCAGCGCTCGGCGGCCAACGTTAAAAACGTCGTCTCCTCCGACGCCATAGGTCAATTCGTTGATCGTAATGCCGCCGAGGCTCTCCAGCGGCTACCGGGTATTTCCGTCGAGGACAACCAGGGAGAAGGCAAATTCGTCATCATTCGCGGGGCTGACCCCTCCATCAACCTGGTTGCTATCGATGGTGTTGTTTCAGCCACTCCAGAGGAGGACGGCCGTTCCACGGCACTCAATATCATTTCTATCGATCAGCTTGAATCCATCGAAGTGACCAAAAGCTGGCTGCCTGACCAATCGGCCAATTTCATTGGAGGTTCCGTCAACCTCATTACGCGTAGCGCTCTGGACCGTGGCTCACGGTTTGGCTCCTTCCAGTATGCTTTTGGCACCCACGATATTTCGGAAGAAAACAGTTGGCGACTCAATGCCACCTACGGGGATGTCCTGGGAAAAAAGAAAAACATCGGCATCCAGTTCTCCTTCGACAAATCGGAGGACAACCGCGGCTCCGACACGGCGAAAACTAACGGCTGGAATACTGATGCCAATACTGACATCCGCGGGGCCCCTCAGGGGTTCTATTTGGAGGGTGTTGATCTTGAGGACTTTGTTATCAAACGGGAAAGAACTGGGTTCAGCAGCAAGGTTGAATATGAATTAAACGATAATAATCGGTTTGAATTTTCGTTCTCCCGCAACCAATTCGATGACGATGAAGTTCTCCAGACCTTCGAGCAGAACGTTCAATTGGGAACCAACAACTATGCCGGTAAAACGGTTTTCGACGAAGAAATGGCCATGGCCCTCGGGTTGGACATCAACGATCCTGAAATAGCCGCCCGTCTGGCTCTTGCTCCTGAGTTCCGTCCCGCCACATTTGATGAAGCGGTTGGTTTCGGGGACCTCGCTTACGACCCATCAACAAAAAATTATACTTTTCAGACCTTTAATGGCGATGCGCGGAAAAACTGGACCAGCACCATCACCAACGATGAAATTACGACGCTTCAGGGCGGTGGAAAACACCGTCTTTTCAACCTCCTTGATCTCGATTACAAAATCTATCGCTCGGAAGCCGATAAGAACTGGACCGAGCAGAAGTTCAGGTTTCAAACAGGCGAAACGTTAACGGTCAGTGGTATTGGTGAGGGCAACGCTCCCTTTGTCCATGATGTTCTTGATAAATATGATGAGCCGACATTCTTTCAACTAAACCTGGAGCGAGGTAATGTTGAAAACAATGAATTTTTCAGCACAGACGAACGAGGCGGCTTTGAAGTTAACCTGGAAGCAAAATACCAATGGAAGAACCTGAATTGGACCACCAAGGTTGGGGGCGCAGCAGATTTCCGCGATAAAAAATTCGCGCGTGATTTTCAGTTGTTCAGCAATGTGATCGCTCTGAAACCAGGCCTGAACCAGGTCACCCTGGAAGACGACGTGGTCAATGGCGGGGTGCTTGAAAATTTCATGGAAGATTTCGGCGCCTTTGATTTTG
>JAJFLT010000125.1 GCA_021772555.1 Opitutales bacterium
CTATGAGGAAGAGGGCATCGACTTCCAGCTTGTCGAATATGACGACATCCCAACCGGCAATGCAGGCATTTTCGTATCCTCAAACGGTGAAAACGAAATCATCGTGGCACTCGGGGCGAACCTGGCTTTCCAATCGGAGGATGTTCGGGAGGAGACCCTTGCCGGCGCCCAAATCGTGGTTTGCCAAAACGAAATCGACTTGGGCACGACCCGCGAGGTTTTGCGCCGGGCTCGCGCCGCCGGGGCTGTCACGGTTTTCAACCCGGCTCCCATGATACCTGACTTTCGTTCCGAATACCTCGAAAATGTCGATATCCTGATACCCAACGAAACGGAATTCGCAGAACTCATCAAGTCAATCCACCCTGCAGCGATGGGGAGTTTTCAATCGGCCGATATTGGCAATTTAGCGGAAGGTGAGCTGCAAAACCTGTGCCGCAGCGCAGGCGTCCCTACCGTCATCCTCACATTGGGGAGCAAAGGCTGTTTTGTTTCCACGTCCGAGAGCGGCAAAATCCTACCCGGTTGCCAGGGAATTGAAGTCGTGGACACAACCGGCGCCGGAGACGCCTTCGTGGGCGGTTTTGCTTCGGGCATGGTGCAGTTCGACAAAGATTTATTGCGCGCAGCATCCTACGCCAACGCCGTCGCCGCCCTCTCCGTGACCAAACCCGGCACCGCCCCCTCCATGCCCCGCAAAGTGGAAATCGATAGCTTCATCAGTCGGTGAACACCCTATTGCTTCCTTGTAATAGATGAACCAATTTTGAGTATTTACACTGGGCGTAAACTGGATTATTCACTAGATATGAAATTTAAAGTAGTCGTCCATAAAGCGGAAGAAGGTGGATTCTGGGCTGAGGTTCCAACCATTCCTGGATGTGTGTCTCAAGGTGAAAACATGGAGGAGCTGTTAGAAAATATCCAGGAAGCAATTGAGGGGTGTCTTTCAATCGACGTGCAAGAGGCAAGTAAGGACGATTTCTCTCAAATTGTTGAAGTCGCCCTGTGAAGCAAATTTCGGGCAAGGAGTTTGCGGAGATCCTTGAGAAAAAGGACTGGGTGCTTTTGAGGGTAAGAGGAAGCCATCACATTTATACAAAGCCAAATCGAATTGAAAGAATTTCTGTGCCAATTCATGGAAACAAACCATTAAAACGCGGTTTGCTCCACGCACTCATTAAAATGGCCGAAATCGACAAATCAGAATTATAATCTTTGGCAATTTATTTTTGGCTTTGGGGAATCAGGTAGGTTCGATACTTATTACAATTAAACTGGTAGCTACCCCGTTATTTAAGAAAAACCCTCACTAACTGATTCCTGACTTTGCGGTCACTTTAAAGAAGCCACAAGGGGCACAATCTTCCCAAGCCCCCTCGGACAATTGAATCGGAGAAGCTAAGGCTTTGTTTTGATTCCATACGTCCAGGTGACATGAATCGGAGATTCGTTCCTTTTTATCACTTACACATTTACAACATAAACGGGGAAAAGGCTGGACACATTAATTTTCGTGTTGGCGATACCGAACATGTGCGGTTTTGCGCAGGGAATATCGGTTACGAAATATCGGAACAATTTAGAGGAAACCGCTTGGCCTACCATGTCTGCTGTGCACTTTCTGATTTCATTTCATCGATTTATGAATCTGTCCTCATTACCACCGATCCTGATAACCATGCATCGATTAGAACCACTTCAAGGCTCGGATGCCGGTTCCTCGATGAAGTTCCGGTCTCTCCCCATGAGCCTCAATACGCACGTGGCTCAAGAATAATGAGAAGGTATCAATGGCATCTTAAAGGTCCACCATAATACCTTTGAAAAAACCTGTCAGCCGGAGTTTAGGTAGTTCACATAGTCCGGGTGGTATTGCTGAGATTGGATGTATTTCTCCAGATCCTTGGGCCTAGGTTTTGTGGCCAGGTTTTTTTCGTAGGCAATCTTGGCCACAGTTAACGCGATGGTTACGGAAACCATTCGAATCCTTTTCAATGATGGGTAAATGCACCCGGACTCCAATTCCTCTTCGGCTACCGAATCGGCCAACACGCGGGAGGCTTGCAGGAACATCTCTTCGGTCACCCGGCGGGAGCCGCTGGCGATGACGCCCAAGCCCACGCCCGGAAAGATGTAGGCGTTGTTTCCCTGCCCCGGAACATAAGTTTTCCCATTAAATTGCACTGGAGAAAAGGGGCTTCCGCTGGCAAAAATGGCCCTTCCCTCACTCCAGGCATAAGCTTGTTCTGCCGTGCATTCCGATTTGGAAGTAGGGTTCGAGAGAGCAAAGATAACCGGGCGGCGGTTGATGACGCTCATTTCCTCGATGATCTGTTGGTCAAAAATCTGGGGCTGTCCGCTGGCTCCGATAAGAATGGTTGGCCGGACCTTGCGAATGGAATTTATGAGGTCTCCGGCTCCCTCCGCATCGTGGGCAAAGGCCCGCTTGTGCTCCCCGAGATCAGTCCGCGAGGCCACCACAAGGCCTTTCGAATCAACATACCAACAGCGGGTTTTTGCCTCCCGTTCGCTCAAGCCTTCCGCTTGCAGGGATGCAGTGACAAGGTAACCTATGCCAATACCGGCCTCTCCAGCCCCTAGAAAGAGGATCTTCTGATCAGCCATTGTGCCACCCGATAGTTTCAAGGCCGAGTAAAGACCGGCCAGAACCACGCTGGAAGTCCCCTGGATGTCGTCATTGAACATACAAAAGTTATCCTTGTATTTTTTCAAAAGACGAAAAGCGTTGGCATTATTGAAATCCTCAAACTGAATCAAAGTATAATGGAAAACCTCTTTCACGGCTTGCATGAACTCATCGAGTAATTCGTCATATTCACTTCCGCGAACCCGGTTGCGCCGTAGTCCAATATAAAGTGAATCTTCCAATAAACTTTCATTATTGGTCCCGGTATCGAGAGTAATGGGGAGGCAAAGAGACGGATGCACCCCGGCACAAACGGTATAGAGAGCCAGCTTGCCCACCGGAATACCCATTCC
>JAJFLT010000126.1 GCA_021772555.1 Opitutales bacterium
GCTTTCCCCAAGAAAAAAACCTCAATCACGGGATAATTTTGGAAGGGGCCTAAATTGAGAGAGCGGAGCGGAGGTTTCCTAACGCCACCGTGGCGGCCGTTTCCACACGCAATACGTAGGGGCCAAGGGAAACCGGTTGAAATCCATGCTCATGGGCGAGGGCATACTCGTCGGCGGAAAAATCGCCTTCCGGGCCGATGAGCCAGATGGCCTCCTGGGGCAAGGGTTTTTCGAGTAACAATGAACGGCCTGGTTCTTTCGGGTCCAGCGAGGCCAACAGTTTCAGAGCATGAGGGGACAACCTCGAACAATAATCACGAAGCGTCACGGGGGGTTCGATGCGGGGGAGGAATAGATTGCCCGATTGTTTGCAGGACTCGATAGCGATTTTGCGCCAGCGGGACAGCTTGAACTCGTGCCGCGATGGGTTGACTCCGACTTCGCAATGATCGGTTGTCAGCGGTTGAATGCGCCATGTTCCCAATTCGGTCGCTTTTTGCACGATTCTTTCCATGCCTTTGCCTTTGGGCAGGGCCTGGGCCAGGGTAACAGCGCAAGGTGGAGACTCGGCTCTGTGGTGGTTGAGTACGGTCAGGCGGGCGAGATTATCGCCGGTTCCGGCCAGGCGGCATTGCCAGCGATTGCCCTCGCCGTCGAAAACCGTCACCTCATCGCCGGTTCGGGCTCTGCGGGCTTTCAAAAGGTGGCGGCTCTCGGCGGAGTCCAACCGGATTTGTTGGCCGCCATCGTCAATCTCACCGTCTGGCGAAAAATAGCACAGAATTTCCGGCATGGAGCAGGTTTACCAAGTTTTGTGCAAAGGAATCAATCTGGAAAAAAAAGACGCCGCAGAACAAAGTCTGCGGCGTCACCCACTGCTTAACAAACTACAAACCAGACTGAAACTATGAACTAAACTCTCGCTCTTAGTCTCTCCAATCAGGTTAGGTTTCAAAGACTTAGACGGATTGGGAAGTAGAACGTTCAATAATGGGCTGAATTATTTTCCAATCGTTCCCGACCCTTCAATTCGAAGGCATTCTGGTGAATGGGAGTCTTTAAAAGTGCAGGCGCCGTCGGAAAACCGACGGCGCCTACAAGAGTTAACCAAACTACAAACCAGACTGAAACTATGAACTTTAACCCTTGCTTCCAAATTCCATAGGGTCAGACTTGTAAATAGAGACGCTTGGATTGGGGAAAACGTTCAAAATTCCTGTATTAAATTTTTCCGATAGGTCGTCGAATCGAATAATCCTGGGTATTTTAACGATTTGGGAACACGGTCGGAATGAGAGTTACAGGGGGCAGGGCCAAGGGTATTTTGCTAAAAAGTCCTCCCAAAAATGTGCGACCGGCCACCGATCGTATACGCGAGGCAGTTTTTTCCAGCCTGGGTGATTCGATCGTCGGATCTTCCGTTTTGGATTTGTTTGCCGGGAGCGGCTCTTATGGGTTGGAGGCGGTCAGCCGGGGCGCCATCAGCTGTTATTTTGTGGAAAAAAACCGAACGGCCCTGGCCTGCCTGAGGAAAAACCTGGCCGCCGTCAACAAAGCGCTGAAGGGGCAGGAGCCCGATTGTAGGGTAAGGCAGCAAGATGTATTTAAATTGCGGCCCGAAAGATCAGAGGTCTTCGATTTCATTTTTCTGGATCCACCCTATGCGCTAACTGTGGAGCGGTCGGACGTGCTTTTTTCGCTGGCTGGCCATTTATTGGGGGTAAACCCGATAGGCCGCCTTTTGTTTGAAATGCCCGGTGATTTCAATCCCGATCCCGCTGATTGGGAGATTATCCGGTGTCTGGGTAGTCAGAAACCCGGAGAACCGGCGCTCAAAATTTATCAAAGAACCGCTGCCTGAAAATGAGGGGCCTGTTTTTCGTTTAGGAAATTTTTACTATCCTACGTTCACATCAGCCCCATTTTCGCGGCGATGATTGACAGGGCTGCGATGGTCGCGGTCTCCATTCGCAAAACACGCTCGCCGAGGTGGGCGAGGGTAAAACCAGTCTCGCGCAAAGTGTTTCTTTCGTCTTGCGACCATCCCCGTTCGGGTCCCACCGCGAGCAGGCATAGCGTTTCATCATCATTCACATGAAATTGGGAAAGAGCCATTGTTGATTCATAATTATCGACGCCGACTCGATAGGGAAATGGGTCCTTATCGAAATCAGGCAAGGCCGCTCTTAGGGAGGGAAAATGGGAGACTTCCGGCAGATGGGTGGAAAATGCCTGCTCCGCTCCCTGCATTAACTGCCGGTGCCATTCGCCGGCACTCCACAATTTGCTTTTTTTGTAGGAAGGTTCTCCTTTTTCGGCTTCAAAAAACATGATCTTCCCGAGGCCCAGGCTGGCACATTCGCGAAGCAGTTTTCTGGCCGTTTGAGGTCTGGGCAGACCCGCCAGCAAGGAAATAGGACAAGGCTTGGGAATTTCTTCTCCCCATTCGATTTTTAGCCGCAGCGCGTCCCCGGAGGGGTTGTTTAAAAGAATTGCCCTTCCTCTTGGCCCGTTGACGAGGCCCACATCGAGCCGGTCGCCTTTTTGCATTCCGAGAACTTCCCTTATATGAACTGCCCGAGGATCATCGGCGGGCAGCTTCCGGAAATCCGATCTTTTCTGAAACAGGATCAAATTCATGACAGGTGGGGAAGATGACAATTTACAACGGCTATGGAAACTCTGGAATGTGGACTATTATTGAAAATACTTTGTCATTTCGGTAATTATGTTTAGTTTTGATAAGGTATGAAGGTCTATATTAATTTAAAAGCGTGCAAATTCATTAACCGGTGGTGGTTGGCGGGCGCCTTATGGCCTCTGGCCACTTTGTGTTCTTTGCCATTGCCATTGGCGGGAGACACTCCCCAGGCGGTTTACCTGACCTGGCAGGGCGATACCAGCAGCACCATGACCGTCAACCACCTGACGGCGGAACAAGATGCCCGCAGCATTGTTTATTACGATACCGAGTCACGAGGGGGCGATCCACAAAAATACCGTTTTTCAACCAGCGGACGCAGTCACAATTTGCACGGCGTCTCCAACGGGCCAAAAGTTCATTGGACTGAATTGAAAAATCTCAAACCGGGGCAATCCTATTTCTTTGTGGCCGGCGATCCGCGTTACGGAATCTCGATGGAGCGTAAATTCCGCACTGTTCCCGACGACGGTTCCGCCCTCAGGTTTATGACCGGTGGCGATATGGGAGTGTCCGAGGACGTTCGGGAACTCAATCGCCAGGCCGCCGCCCGAGAACCGCATTTTGCGCTCATTGGGGGAGACATCGCTTATGCCAACGGCAACCCCGAAAACTTTCACATTTGGGAACGATGGATGAGCCAATGGACGGAGGAAATGATCACACCACAGGGGTTTACCGTGCCGATAGCCGCGGCCATCGGGAATCATGAGGTCAGCAGCCGCTATGACGGCAAGGTCGAGCATGCCCCTTTCTATTTCGGTTTATTTGCCCAAAGCGGTAAAAAGAGCTACTTCCGCCGCCAGTTCGGGCCCAACATGGTGGTATATTTTCTCGATTCGGGCCACATCGCTTCACACCAAAGCCAGGTGGCCTGGCTGGAAAGGCAATTGGAGGCCGATAGCGGGATCCCCAACCGGTTTGCCGTTTACCATGTCCCGCTCTATCCCAGCCACCGCGATTATTCTGGCTATATGTCCGGGCAAGGGCGCATTCATTGGGAACCCCTTTTCAGTCTTTATGAATTGACTGCCGCCTTTGAAAACCACGACCACACCTTTAAAAGATCGAAAAAACTGTTGAACGGCAAAATCGCCCCCCAGGGCCGGGGAGTCCTCTATATTGGTGACGGTTGCTGGGGCCGCAAGCCCAGGACGATTCCCATCCAGAAGCGTTGGTACCTGGATAAGTCGAGCTCGACCTTACATTTCTGGCAAGTGGATGTTTCCAAAAAGGAGACGCAATACCGCGCGGTTGACCGGAGTGGGCAGGTTTTCGACGTTTACCCCACGGATTCCGAAGACTATGCCTCTGCAGAGGTTTATTTCCAATCCATTGACCAACAGTATATGTTGCAGCCGGAAGCCGTCGTCATCAGTCCTCTCTTATCGGAAAATAAACGATTTAAGAAAGAATCACTTACGGTTACCCTGGCTAACAAAGAGCCTTACCCCTTGGAAGGCAGGGCTTCCGTGTCCGCCGCTGATGGTTTGGGGGTCAAACCATCCTCCCGCTCGGTTAAATTAGCGCCAGGTGAATCTGAGACCCTGAAATTCACCCTCAAAGCCAACGCCGTGGCCGATGTTCTTTCGGCTCCAGCAGTCGAAATGAAACTTTCCCTGGATTACGAGGACGAAGGCCGGACAATAAGTCAAAAGATCGTCCGCCCAATCAAGATCGATCGCTTGTTTTCGGCCAGCCGCCGTGCCACCCCACCCACTATCGACGGAAATCTCGAAGAGTGGAGCCGTCTGCCCCATGAGTTTAAACAGCCGGTCTTATTTGCACCGCCGGGGATGGCCGATTTTTGGGAAGGCCCGGACGATGCTTCCCTTAAATTCGCGGTGACATACGACCAGGAAGCCGTTTACCTGGCCATCGAAACAACCGATGAGCAGGTGCTGACTCGCATGGACCAGACCGCCGACCGGCAGGACAGCCTTTATTTGTGGTTTGATATTTTCCCCGGCGGTGAAGGAGATGATAATCCACTCTTTGCCGTTATCCCCGGAAAAACGCTGGAAGAATCCCGATTGATTAACTTGGAAGATATCGAGGGAGACTTACGTGCCGCAGCGGTAAAAACGGAAACCGGCTACAGTGCGGAAATCGCCTATCCCATGGATGCCTTTCGCCCGGCTTTGGAAGACCGGGGTGGGGGAAAACTGGAATACATCCGGTTAAACATAGCCATCATCGACAAAGATGATTCCGGGCAAAGAGCCCTGCAGGTATTCTGGAGGCCGCTATGGGAACATGGCGGCGACTATATCTGGTCCGGAGTGTTCAAGCTCAATTAAGCTCATGTGAGTCAATTTGAATACATACTTCTCAATGTATTTGTCATTCCTCTCATTTAGCCTGCGATAAAAGGATTCCTTCCAGGGTTGATCTATTGAAAGTTCACTTAGCATATCCGGAACATTCAAAATTCAATTCGTGGGAAAAGGCCTTCCTCCCCATTTTAAAAGAGGAATTACACTCGCAACAGGAAGGTTCCAAATATACGTTCGAGCCGGACCCTGAAGAAGCCGAGATAATTGTTCTTCTCGAATCCAATACTTTCAAAACGCATAGACACATAGAAAATTTAAAAAGAGAGACTATCCTCAATAAATTTCCCGATAAAGTATTCACCATAAACTATGAAGATAAACCGGCGGGATTTCTTCCCGGCCTATACACAGGACTTAATCAAAAGAGCTACAACCCTATTAGACATAAATCGTGGCCAGCCTTATTCATTCCCAATGAAAATGTTTATACGATCGAAGAAAAAATAATAAAATCGGTTGCTCCCCAATACTTGTTTTCTTTTCGTGGCGCTTTATCACATCGAATCAGAAAACGGATTCAATCAAAATACATTTCGAAGAACAAGAATCATAAAATTATAATTACGGAAAAATGGTACAATCATAACCAGGCGGAAAAAAAAGAATACGTAAATGATATTCTGAAGAGCAAGTTCGTGTTATGCCCCTGCGGTCTTCAACCCTATTCTCATAGAATTCCGGAAGTGATGGCATTGGGTCGTGTGCCCGTTATTATCGCGGATGATTGGATCCCGTTCGCAAATATCGAATGGGACAAGTGCTCGGTTCTGATTCAAGAAAAAGATGCCGATGATATTGAACGAAAATTGAGGGAAGTTGAAGGAAATTCAACGGAACTCGGATTAATGGCCAGGTATTATTGGAATAAATACTTTTCCAAATCCAATAGAATCGCTGAGGCATTGGATTTAATTCTTCAGATAAAAGACGAACGTACGCCTGAATACAATGAAGGAATTTATCGCAAGCAATGGGAATCGAGAAAATTTTACAAATTGAACGGTTGGGCCATTGAACAAAGAATTTACAGAAAATTATTGAAATCGGCAGAAAATATTTTATCAGGAATAATAAAATAGAAATGAAGCCGCTGGTATCAGTAATAATAACGGTGTACGAACGTGCTGATTATCTTGAGAGCGCTATTCGAAGCGTTATCAATCAATCTTTTCAGGATTTTGAAATCATAATTGCGGCAGACTCTGAGTGCGATGATATTTACGAAATTTGTAAAAAATATTTGTCCTATGATAATATTCGTTACCGCGCTAATGTGGAAACGATGGGTGTTGCTTTAAACCTTCGATCGGCAATATCCGAGGCTAAAGGCACATACATCTCGATCCTTAACGATGATGATGAATGGGAAGAAAATTTTCTCGAATATTTGGTTTCTGCGCTGGAATCAAATGATGATTCTGTTTTGGCATTCAGCGATCATTGGATAATGAATGAAAATAGCGAGGTTGACCAGGAGCGTACGGAAGTGAACACCAAGCAATATGGAAGGCATGAGTTGCCCGAAGGAGCGCTGAATAACACCGCCCCTTTCGTTCTTGAGAAAAATGGGGTGCCTCTTGCCATGGCATCCGTGTTTCGAAAAGATTATCTCGATAGAAAGCTGCTGACCCCGGAAGTTGCTGGGGCTTATGATTTTTGGATATCATGCCTTCTATCAAATTCCGGACGCGCATTTTATTATGTGACAAAACGTTTGACTCGCTATCGGGTGCATTCCCAAATGGAAACTGCCCGTCGAAGTCCCGATAAATCGAAGTGCATGGTTTATATCTTTCGATCCCTCTACGAAGGTCGTTACTTTCCCGCGTTAAAAAATCACCTTAAAAATAGGTTGGCGGGAGCGCTTTACCATCATGGACGGGATAAACTTTATTTTAACTTGATGAAAGAGGCCAGATCCTGTTTCCGTGAATCGTTAAAGTATAAACAGGGGTGGAAACCTTTATTAGGTTTCCTTTTATCCTATCAACCATTGGGCCTTCGAAAATATTTAGGATTATCTCAATAAAGAGATAGGCTTAAATGTCATTTCAGCGCCGTTGTGGTTTTGCGAATAGGGCGTCCGCATAGGTAACGCCCCAACCCCGAAAATGTTCGATATCCGAGATCCCATAAAAACATACCAGCCTGTATCCGAATAGCTCGAGATAACCAGCGATCGACGGAAAGAACGAATGAACCTTGTCGGCCTCACAGAATCCAACCTCGGATAAAATATAGCTTACGCCTCCATCCCTGAGAAGTGATTCTGCTCCCTCCAGTACGGCAATGTCCAATCCTTCTGTATCGGTCTTGAGCAGGTCGATGTGCGTGATTCGATTATTGGCAACGAAATCGTCAAGACGAACCAGATCGACTGCATTTCGGTCACCTCTTTTTGTTCCCCGAGAAATTGTGGTGTTTTTAATTGAGTTCGTCTGATCCATTCCAGAGGAGTAGAACACAATACTTTCTGGATTGTTCCCCAAAGCGAGATGATGCCACACAATGGACGCATATTCTGTTGTGTTCTTGAGACCTGCTTCATAGCTCCGAATAACAGGTTCAAATGAATGAATCGTTGCTTCTGGAAAGGCTTTGTTAAAACGCAGCGCGGATTGACCGATATTGGCTCCTATATCGAAAACTGTTTTAACAACCGGTCCGCGGTGGAATTTCCTAATGTCATTGAGGGGATTCACTCCTGTTATTCTCGAAGCAATTCGAACTTCAATTCCAGCCGTTAACAGGCAAGCGGATAAAAACTTTTTGAGTGAGTGCAACATAAGTTGATCTAGAATGAGTTTGGAGGCGAATACCACTCGATAATTATGAAAATGAATCGAAGTGTTAACATACTCTGGGAGAGTTGTATTGCGGCAGAATGTGGATTCTTCTTGGTTTTAGAGAAGTTGAGGAGGCTCTTTTTTGCGTTTACTCCGGGCGATGGATGGATTCCATTGTTTTTATGACAATGAAAATGAAGAGAATTTTGGTGAAGGAGGCGCTGGGTCGGGAATCGGCAATGGATTCGATTCTGGTCAAAGGTTGGGTGCGGACCCGGCGCGACTCGAAGGCTTTTTCGTTTGTTGAGGTCAACGACGGCTCCTGCCTGAAGAATATTCAGGTCGTTGTCGATGCCGCGCTACCAGATTACGAAAAGATCGAGAGCGTTTCGACGGGCGCCGCCGTCAGCGTGAGCGGCAGGCTGGTGGCTTCGCAAGGCAAAGGGCAGAAGTGGGAGATTCAGGCCTCGGATTTCGAGGTGTTGGGGATCGCCGATGCCGCATATCCGTTGCAGAAAAAAGGCCACAGCATGGAATACCTGAGGGAGATCGCCCACCTGCGGCCGCGCTCCAACCTCTTCGGTTGCGTTTTCCGGGTGCGCAACCGGCTGGCTTTCGCGGTCCATCAATTTTTCCAGGAGAAGGATTTTCTTTATGTTCACACGCCACTCATCACGGCCAACGATTGCGAAGGGGCGGGCGAGCTATTCCGCGTCAGCAGCCTCGATCTGAAAAATCCCCCCATGAATGATGGAGAAATCGATTTCTCCAAAGATTTTTTTGCCCGCCCCACTTTTCTGACCGTGAGCGGCCAACTGGAAATAGAAGCTTTTGCTTGCGCCCTATCCAATGTTTACACCTTCGGGCCGACTTTCCGGGCGGAAAACTCGCACACCTCGCGCCATGCCAGCGAGTTCTGGATGATCGAGCCGGAGATGGCCTTTTGCGATCTCGATGGCAATATGGACCTGGCGGAAGAGTTTGTTAAATATCTGGTGCGCGACATCCTGGAGAATTGTCAGGAGGACCTCTCCCTCTTCGCCCGTTTCGTGGACAAGAGTTTGTTGAACCGGCTGCAATTTGTGGTGGACAGGCCATTCAAACGCGTCGATTACACCCGGGCTATCGAGCTGTTGCAAAAGTCGGGTAAAAAATTCGAGTACCCGGCGGAGTACGGAGCCAACCTGCAATCGGAGCATGAGCGCTACCTGAGCGAAGACCATTTTAAATGCCCGGTCACGGTTTACAATTTCCCCAAGGAGATCAAGCCGTTCTACATGAGAGCCAACGATGATGGCAAAACGGTCGGCGCGATGGACTTGCTGGTACCTAAAATCGGGGAAATCGTGGGAGGCAGCCAGCGCGAGGAGCGGCTTGACGTATTAGCGAAAAACCTGGAAAAGCACGGGCTCGATGCCGAGGAGTACTGGTGGTACCTCGAATTGCGTCAATATGGCACGGTCGAGCACAGTGGTTTCGGCCTAGGTTTCGAGCGAATGCTCATGTTTGTCACCGGCATGGCCAACATCCGCGATGTCATTCCTTTCGCCCGAACCCCCGGAAACGCCGAGTTTTAAGGTAAAAAGCCGATTGGGGGAACCGGTGGAGGGAATGGTGGGTCATTTTCACCAGTGAGACTGGCATTTCTACTGCAACCATTGATGGTCAGCAGGTGTTATTAATTTATTGTCCTAAAGTGTCCAATTGGATTAAAATGTATGGAAAAATCGGAAAGCGCGGCTCTCCCGGAGCGGTGGGCATTGGCTATTTTGGAAACGCCTGGCCAAAATCGGTCTAATGGAGTGAATAGAAACCCCTTGCGGTGTCTCGTATGGTAAATTTGAAAATGCTTTTAATCTTAAATAAAAAATCGAGAGGGAATCGAATCCTGGTATCGAACCATGAATAAAGAGGACAACCAGAATCCTGGAGGCGGCAAAAAACGCCGCATCATCCATTGGAATCCCGACGAGGACGATTCTGCGCAGACCAGAACCGAATCCAGAAACCGCGGGCTCATGTTTTTTCTGCCGGTTGTGGCCGGACTGCTGATTTTAAGCGTTCTGGCCTATGCCGGGTTGAAATTCTATATCAGGGGGCAGGAGGGAACGCCCACCATGAGCGATTCGGCCGAGCCATCGGCGGAAAACGTGGTCACGGGCGGCGGAGCGAGATTTGTCAGCCCGCAAAGCGTGCAAAGAGAGATGGAAAAGTTGCGACAGGAAGTCAGCGCCATCCGCAAAATAACGGACGATCATCCATCCTTGATTAGAAATCTGGTGGACATGGAAACCGCTTTTGAGGAGGGGAATAAGCATTATTTGGCCGGTCAGTACCGAGAGTCCATGGTTTTGCTGGAAGAGGTGGCGGGATTGATCGAGGATCAGAAAGCCCTCATCACTCTGCAAATTGAAGCCAAGGCCATCCACGATAAGTTTCTCAATCTGATCGAGGCGAGTGAAACCAGCCGCTCACAGGCTCCGTTTGAGTTTGAAAAAGCCGCCACCATAGGAAGCGAAGCGGAGATTCTCCTGTCCAATGGCGCTTTTGCCGAAGCCATCCAGTCCTTCAAAGCGGCTTTGGAAGCGATTCGGGAAATGAACGACATCGTCAATACCAACCTTGCGGAAATGGAGCTGAGCGGTAAAAAGGCTTTGCAAAAAGGTGACAAGGAGGCTGCCCAGGAATTGTTCCGGCAGATTCTGGAATTGCAGCCGGATAATGAATTGGCGCAGAGAAATATCAAACGCGCAGCCACCATCGATCGCGTATTGGCCCTTCTGCTGGAGGCCAGGGAAAAGGAAAAGAACCATCAATACGAGGAGGCTTTGGCGGACTATGTGCGGGCCTTCGAACTGGACCCCCTATCCGCCAAGGGGCAGCAGGGAAAATCGCGATTGACGAAAATTATCCGGGACAATCGGTTGGCCGACTTGCGGACCACCTCGAAGAAGGCGGAAGAGGAGAAAGACTGGGATACGGCCATCGAAACCTACGAGGCGGCGGTGGAAGAATTTCCCGATATGACGGAGTTTTCCGAGGCTTTGGAGGTTGCCCGCGAGAATGGCCACCAAGCCAAAATCGTCGCCACCCTGGATGAAGCCTATGCCTTCGAGGAGAAATACGATTGGACGCAGGCCCGAAATTCATTTCTTAAATTGCTCGATCTGGACAACCAAAACGAGGAGGCCATCGAAGGGTTGCGGCGCGACGGGGAAATCCTGCGCAGTCTACTCAGGTATGAAAAATTTCTCAGCGAAGCCGCGGATTTGGCGGCCAACGGGGAATTTCAGAAAGCGATCCGGGCATTTAATGAGGCCATGATGGCGAAACCGTCCTATGCTTCCCTGACCCCCGAGTTTAAAGATTTAAAGGACACCTTGCGCGATCAGAGCCAGCCGGTGAGGATTCGTTTTGTTTCCGATGGGAGAACCTGGGTGAGCATCGCGGGCTTTCAGATGATCGGAAAATTCGAGCAGCATGGCCTGCGTATTTTACCCGGCAATTACCGTGTCCGGGGAAGGCGCAAGGGCTACCGTGATGTTTTACTCGAAGTAAGAGTACGCAACGACAGCACTTTTGGCGATATTCAGGTAATTTGCACCCAAAGGATTTAAAACAGGAAAAAAAGATTCTCCAGGTGAAATACCATTATCGAGCCATCAATCGGCATTTGAAAAACGACCCTGGCAATAACCTCCACTGGATAAAGCAAATGAGCAGTTCACGAAAAAACAGCAAAGGCATAGCACTGGCTTCGATTGGCATGACATTAAGCGCGTTGATCTGGATGGGCGCACCGAATGTAGCGAGGGCGGCCGATCCTGATATTTTTGACGGTGAATCGGTAAGCCCGGACCCGGTGGTAAAATATGGGCTCAAGAAAGTCCTCCAGAATATGAAAATTAAATTGCCGGGTCTGCCCCAAACCGGCTCGCAATCAGGCTCCTCCGGAAGCGGAGGTTCTTCGGGAGGTTCAGGTGTGCCGATGGGTTCCTCCGGCAGCAGTGGAGGATTACCGACGGGTTCAGCCGGTTCCGGGGGTTCGCTTCCTTCCCTGGGCCAAGGCGATCAATCGGGGACTGGAATGCAAGATGGAGACGGTCTTGGATTAGGCCAGGGAGATAGCCAGGGCTTAGGCCAGCAAAAGGGCGAAGGCCAGATGCCGGGCCAAGGAGAGGGCCAAGGCATGGGTCAGGGTAAAGGTCAAAACCAGGGCCAAATGCCGGGTCAGGGCCAGGGTCAAGGCATGGGCAACAATGGATCGGATGGTGGCCAGATTGCACAGGGTGAAGGTGTGGGCGCCGAGATGGACAACCCTTCGGCCATCCCCGGCGCGGAAGCGGGCCAAGCGGGCCAGGGTCCAATGGGTGACGCTCAATCCGGCGATGGCCAGAACGCAAACGGCGGCAACCAAGGGATGGGTGGCATCCGTAGCGGCCCCAGTATAACTATTGGCGATGCTTCCGAAATGATTGAAACGGCCGGAACACAAGGGGGCCAAAGCGATGTCGACGAAGGAGAAGGTGACGAGGGCGGGATAGCGAGCAAAGGACCGCCCATGGCCGGAAAAAATAAAGGACGCGCAGCCGGTGTTGAGAGGGGTGAATCGATACCTTCCGACCTATAATTTACCGGATTATTGTTAAACTAAAATCGCCCACATATGATTCCAAACCAGTCCAGACGAAAAATTATAGTTCAATGATAATAAAGACTCCCATTTATCACCTAGGTGTTTTCCTGCCCGTCTCTTTACTCATGGGTTTAACCTGTCTGAACGGTAAATCCATTGTTCTTCCAGTGGAAGCCATTGAGGACGCCGCCACCATGAAGGCCGAAGAGTTCAATCAAAAACATCAGGGAATCGATGTCTCGGGTTATTATCCTGACGATCCCGGCTACTATATAGGCTACACCCACGAAAACCTGACCTACTATTTCGGACCGCTGGAGGATTATCCCGAGGCGGCCAATTGGAAGTATAAACTGGATGCAGTGCGGGAAGAAGTCATTTACGAGCGGCCCACACTCGCCAGTAGCGAAACCGTCATCTATAATTTTACTCTCGAAACTATCGAAGAGCATGGACGCAGTATGCAGGAAGAGGCCACCGGTAACGGCTCCTCAAGCGGAGAATTCGGAGAGCAGATCCAGATCGTGGAACAGGGCCAGGACGGCCAGTCGGGCAACCAGCAGGAGCAAGGACAGAAAGGCAGCGAATCAGGCGGTGGGCAAGAGGGAGTTCCTATTTTACAGATACCGGGCGAACAAGGCCAGCAATCGGGTGAGAGCGGTAGTAGCGGCAATTCCGGCAGCAGTGCGGGAGGATCTTCCGGCGGCGGTAGTTCCAGCAGCAGCGGAGGGTCTTCCGGTGGCGGCAGTTCCAGCAGCAGTAGTTCCGGCGGTGGCAGTTCCAGTTCCGGCGGCGGCGGGGGCGGCGGAAAGCCCAGTTGGTGGGAGATGATCAAAGGCATTTTCGGCGGTTAAACAAACCGAAAATCCCGATGTCCCCCGTGGAGCGCACCGATTTCAGTGGCCATGAATGGCAGGCAGCGCTGGACAATGCCAAGGCGATGACGGAGAAATTCGGTTTCGAGGCCAGCGCCCTGTGTTCTTTGGCTGAGGCCAGTGCGTCACCCCGGCGATTTCAGTTAATGATCGATGCCTTGGCGGTTCACCAGGCAAGTCATTTGGATGATAAAAAGGATGGTTGGGACCTGCTGGTGGAAAATGTCGATGAGTCCCCTTTTACCTTGAGTGAGTGGCTAGAAGCGTGGGAACTTTTCAACGATTGGCTGGGAAAGCGGAATCGCCGGGCCAATTTTATCAATATACTGGGTTACCTGGCCTGTTGCGGTCAATACCTCGAAGGCAAGGCCGTCTTCCCGGCGTTCTGCGATCTGCTGGAAGAAATGCTGGAGGAGTACGGCTTCGAGGGGAGTGAACCCTGCCCTTGACCGACGCTTACTCGCTCAGCCTCCTGGCGCAGGCGCCGGTTGTGTCCCGGGTTTTTCAGCCGTTCCTTCAGCGCCCGCAAGTCGTACCTCATCTTTTTTCCTCCCGATGGACTTCAGAACCCAGCGGAAAAACCTTTGATGGTCGTCCAGCACCAGATAGAGGGAAGGGATCAGGATCAGGGTAATTACGGTGGCAAAAAGGATTCCGAATGCCAGGGAGACAGCCATGGGAATGAGAAACCGGGCTTGCAGGCTGCGCTCCATGAGCATGGGCGTAAGACCCAAAAAAGTAGTCAGAGATGTCAGCAGAATGGGACGAAAACGTCGGATGCCGGCCCATCGAATGGCCTCGAACCGGGGCACTCCCTCGTTTTCCCGGCGGGTGATGAAATCGACCATAACGAGGCTGTCGTTGACGACTACGCCGGTCAGGGCGACAATGCCGCAAAAGGATAAAATACTCATCGAAAGCCCCATAATCAAATGCCCGACGATCGCTCCCACGATGCCGAAAGGAATCACCGTCATGATGATTAAGGGTTTGATGTAGGAACGCAGCGGCACCGCCATGAGGGCATAGATGATGATGAGGGCAAGGAAGAAACCTTGCATAAGACCGGCCACGGATTCGGCCTGTTCCCGGCTCTCCCCCTCCAGGGCATAGGTCACTCCGGGGTATTTAGCCAAAAGAGTTGGCATGAAATCATTCGAAATTTCTTTAACTATCACATGAGGTTCGATGGTTTCCTTATTGACCGAGGCCCTCACGTTGACAACGCGTTTACGGTTGATCCGGGTGATGCTGGAAAACCCGCGCCCCATGGTGGCATCGGCGACCGAAGAAAAAGGGACTTCTTCCCCTGTCGGCGTCCGCACCCGCATGTTCTCCAAGTCTCCCAATGAGCGGCGTTCGTCCTTGGGATAGCGGACCATGACGCGAACCTCGTCTTTCCCTCTCTGGATGCGCTGGGCTTCAGCCCCGTAAAAACCCTGGCGAACCTGCCGGGCCAGATCGCGTAAGGTAAGCCCGAGTACTTCCGCCTCCGGTTTGATGGCCAATTGGATTTCCTGTTTCCCACCGCTGAAGGTGTCCTTGATATCGAATACGCCGTCAAATTCGGCCATTTTGGCTTTGATTTCCTCGGCCGCGGCGTCGAGTTGTTCGAAGTTATTGCCTTCCAGTTGAAAATCGATGGCGGCGGAATCATTGCCGGTGGTCCCGGAAAAACTCAAATCGGTGGCCCCTGCGATGGAGCCGGTTTTTTCACGCCAGCGATTGACCACGTCAATGGAGTCGATCAGGCGGTTTTCGCTGGGTTTTAATTCCACGAACAAGCGGCCCATGGTTTCACCGGAAGACCAGGAAATGGTGTGCTCGATGATGGCCCCTTCATCGTCTCCAAATTCTTCGCGCATTTCTCGGTCCAATTCGTGAATGGCCTGCTCGACCTTGTAGGTGGCGGCTTCCGTCACCGCCGCCGGGGTGCCCTCGGCCATCTCCACCGAGGCACGGATAAAATCGCTGGGGATATTGGGGAAAAAGACGCCCCGCACGATTCCGCTTTTGACCACTCCCACGCTCAGAATTATGCCTGCAAGGAAGAGGGACAGGGTGGTGTAGCGATGACGTAGGGAAAGTTCCAGAACGGGGCGATAGGCGTTTACCACAAAATTCTCCAATCCGTGACTGAAGCCCCTTTGAATACGCATAAATGGCCCCCAGCCGCTCTTCGGTTTTTCCTTGATTTTCATGTGGGCCAAGTGGGCGGGAAGGATCAGTTTGGATTCGACGAGTGAAAAAACGAGGCAAAGCGTTACCAC
>JAJFLT010000127.1 GCA_021772555.1 Opitutales bacterium
CGGCGGTACCATCGATAAAATTTACTTCGATCGCAAAAATGAATTTCAGGTGGGCGAGCCGCAAATCGGTGAGGTTTTGCGAGAGGCCAATGTCACCTGCGATTTCGATATTTTTCCCTTGTTAATGAAAGACAGCCTGGAGCTGACGGATGAGGATCGTCATTGCCTTTTGGAAACCATAGCCTCCGACCCGCTGAATCGATTCGTCGTCACGCACGGAACCGATACCATGGTGCAGACAGCCAAGGTTTTGCAAAAACTCGAAGGTGAAGGCAAAGTCGTTGTTTTGACCGGTGCCATGCAGCCCGCACGTTTCAGGATGACCGATGCCGTTTTCAACATCGCCGCTGCCGTAACCGCAGTCCAACTGCTTCCACCCGGCATTTATATCGCCATGAATGGAAGGATATTCGATCCTGCCAGGACCGTCAAAAATGTAGAGCAAAATCGCTTCGAGGAGGTTTAGTTATTTATGCTAACTGAAGCTCCCGTTGAACCATATTGGACAGCAACTGGTTCATTTGCGAGGACGCGCCATTTCGGACCATTTTGCCAACTCGCACCGCCTGGTTGATTTCATCTTCCCCAACCCCTAGTCGCTGGGCCTGGTTAAGGTGGTGTTTCAGGCATGGTTGGCAGTTGGCGGCGATGGATGCGCCCAAGGCAATCAGCTCGATTGTTTTTTCATCCAGTTCCATAACTCTCCTTTTATTTCTTTTTTGGATAAAAAGTCGGTCGGATAGATTCACCATTAAATGAAATCCACATTTTTAACAATTGCAAGCGATCCGCTGATTTCCCGTCAGAGGACCCCCATCGACCCTGGGCGGGCAGCCTTCAGGCCTCGGTGACTTCTACGCCGATTTCCCCGTCCGCAAATTGCGTCCGCAATCGTCGTCCCGCCTCCAGTCCGGCTTTCCGCGGTACGTGCTGGCCATGTTCGTCCTTGATTATGGCGAACCCGCGTTGCAGGATTTTTTCTGGATTAGCGTTGTGCAAACGATTGCCACTGACGCGGACTCTATCTGCCGATCCCTCCATCCGGGTCCGCACAACTGTTGTTAAACGGTTTTTCAAAGACAAGAATTGGGCGGAGGCAAAATGCACCCTCTTGTCCGGTGCGATGGCGGCCAGGCGAACGGCCAGGGATTTTTCCCGCTGACGGCCGTTGGCGATGCCGTGCCGCAATGAGGCCAGCAGCCGGTTGGTCAGGTCGTCGAGACGCAGAAAACCTTGCTCGATTTTGTGGGTTGGCGAGAGATGGATTAAATTATCCCTGAGCCTTTCAAGATCAAAACCAAGCTGATCCACTTGGCTTTTTAGCGATGACACGAGGGCATTTCCGGCCGCCGCCAGGCGTTGTTCGCATTCCGTGAAACTGCGGCAGATAAACTCCGCTGCAGCGCTGGGAGTTTCGGCCCGCCAATCGGCTGCGAAATCACTCAGCGTGTAGTCGATCTCATGGCCCACGGCGGAGATGATGGGCGTCGCGCAGGCAGCCACGGCGCGGGCCACCTTTTCCTCATTGAACGGCCACAAATCCTCCAGGCTTCCACCCCCCCGACCAATCACGAGCAGGTCCAGCGTTTCCATCTGCTGCGCTTTTTCGATCATGTTGGCAATTTCCCCGGCCGCCTCTTTGCCTTGCACCCGGGCGGGGAAAATCACGACCCTTCCTCGCCAGTTCCTCCGTTGCAGGATACTTAAAAAATCCCGCACCGCCGCCCCCGTGGGGGAAGTCACAAAACCCACCGTGCGTGGAAGTGGCGGCACTCTTTTTTTCCGTTCAGCATCGAAAAGACCTTCCTCCGCCAGTTTTCGTTTCAATCTCTCAAATTCCAGTTGCAGGCGGCCTTGGCCGGCATCCACCAGAAAACGCACGATGATCTGATAGGAACCCCTCGGTTCATAAACGGAAATCTGGCCATAAACGATGACCTGCAAACCGTCCCGGATCGATAGATCCAGGCTCCCGGCATCTCCCCGGAAAATTACGGCCGAGACCTGGCTGCGGGCGTCTTTGAGGGAAAAATAACAATGGCCGCTGCTCTGCCGACGGAAATTGGAGATTTCCCCTTTCAGCCAGATTTCCGGGAATCGATTTTCCAGCAGGTTCTTCACCCCGCAATTGAATTCCGAGACGCTCAGAATGTGCTCATCAGGCGGAATCAGGCTCTTCTCTATCGGACTTGGTGGCATAGCGGTTTCGGGCCATCTTGGTCAACAGTATGAGGGCGATCAAGAAAACTCCGCCCAGCAGGCCCAGGCCCGCCTTTCCTTCAAAAATCGACTCGCCCACAATGACGATGGCCAGCGCCCAGGCCAGTTCTATCGGCCAGGAGGCCCACATATAGGTTTTATAGGGAACTCCCGCCAATCCTAGGAGGTAATTTTTCAAACAAAAAGGCACTCCCGGCGTTATGCGTACCACCAGGGCAAGTTTTCCCGCATTCGACGAATCAACTTGGGGAACCTTATGCCCGGCCCGGGTCACCAGTTTTTCCGCCAATGGCCGCAGAAAACCCGCCGCGATCCAGTAGCCCAGGCTGATGTTCACAATTATGGCCAATCCGAAACCGAGCATATTCCATTTCAGTTCATAGAGACCGGGTGCAATCAGGTAAAAGGGACTGATCGGGCATCCCAGTGCCGGCAGCACTGCAAATAAGCCAAAAAATACCAACGGATTGGTTTGTTTGAGGAAAGCCCAAAAAGAATCCGCGTATTGTGCCACCAACGGCGTCAATGAATCCCGGAAAGACCATCCCAGCCCAGCCAACACAACAAGCATCAAGGCCAACCAAACGCCCAGTCGAAACAACGAACTCTTGCCGGAAACTTTCCCTTCCATGTCCTTACCGCTTAACCGACCCGGCCACCCCTGACAATCCATTTTGCCGGCGGCTCTTCAACCTGTGCCGGAGGACGCATGGTCTTCGTCCGTTTCCTCCGGGGGAGGCTGGCCATGCAGAAGTATTTCTTCCAATTGCAACCCGGTCAATTGGTGGATGCCTTTGACAAGTTTGGTCAAGGCGAGCAAAAGCACGGCCATGGAGGGCACGACGATGACCGGGTAGCTCCAGAAGGTCATCTTGCCGATTTCCCGATTGAAAGCCTCGGTACCGCTTTCGCTTTTGATGAGAAAGCTGGCCAATCCATAATTGAGCATGGCGCTGAGCAGAAACGAGAATGCCAACAGCAGGGTGCAGAAAACGAGAAGCTGGTTGAACTTTTCACCCGTGTCGCGGCGGCTGAGCTCCGCCTCGACCTTGAGCACGTCGAAAATCTGATCGTTGTAGAGGAAGAGGCGTACCAGCGGTTTGCGCGTCTTCAAAGTGGCCATCACGGCCAGGCCAAAAAGGGCTGGCACGGCCGCCTCCTTGACCGCAATCCAGTCTTTGTCCAGTTTGAGAAGACCGACCCCTCCCGTAATCAGGACACTGGCAAAGCCGAGTATGGAAAAGAAGTTGTATTTTCTCCGCTTGTGAAAATCAAAAAGACCGTAGCTGATGGGAAAAAGCAGAGCCAGGGCGAGGAAAAAGGCCGGGGGCAGTTGGAGGCCGAAAACGGCTCCCATCCAGCGGCTTCCCTTCATCAGAATGAGCGAGGGCACGAGGATGTTTAACCCCAGGTTCAGCCACATATTTTCCCGCTTGTTTTGAGTTGGATTCCGGGGAATAGATGGTGTAGCCTGCGGCTCATCCAATGCAGTGTTTTCTTTATTCATAAACATTGAAGGACTTCACGTTTTAGGCGAATGGAAGTGAAAGCAAGAAAGATTCGTTGTCTCATATCGGCCGGGCCGACGCGGGAATTTTTCGACCCCGTGCGCTTCATGAGCAATCCGTCCACCGGAAAAATGGGTTATGCCCTGGCCCGCGCCGCCCTCAAAATGGGGTGGGAGGTCGATCTCGTCAGCGGCCCCGTTTCTTTGCCTGAGCCCGCAGGGGCGGCCATGCACCCCGTAGTCACGGGCGAGGAAATGTTTGCCCGCATCGATTCCCTTTTCGACGCCTGTGACATCCTCATTATGACGGCCGCCGTCATGGATTACCGGCCACTGCAGTATTCCGCTCAAAAAATTAAAAAATCGGGTGATAGTCTGGTTGTTCAACTCAGCCCGGTGGTCGATATTTTAAAAACAGTGGCGGCTCGAAAAAAAAATCAACTGGTGGTTGGGTTTGCCGCCGAGACGGAAAACATCTCAGCCCACGGGCGTGAGAAACTGGAGCGGAAAAAGGCTGACTTTATCGTTGCCAACCAGGTGGGCGCGCCCGGCGCCGGGTTTGCCTCCGACACCAATTTCATCACCTTGATCGGGCGAGACGGTTTTTCCCTCGACATCGGCCCCGCCTCCAAGCTCGAAATCGCCGAACAATTGATTACCGCATTCGCCTCCCAAATCGAACCGCTCGTTGGCCAACCGTAAACCATTTTCGACTTCACCAACCATGGTTCACCGGAAAATCACACCACTGGAAAAAGTCTTGGGTCGTCTGGACGAACTGGACGCGACCAATTTGACCATTTTGGTGCAGCGGTTGGCCCGCGAGCGCCAACTCCTCGAAACTATTTTCGAAAATGTCCGCGAAGGCATCCTCGTCATCGATCAAAAAGGAATTATCGAATACGCCAACGGAGCGGCCCGAAAACTCATCGGGCTCAACCTCAAGGATCTTGGCCAGGCAATTCTTTGGAAACTCGTGCCGGATCTCGCGCGAACCCTCGATCTTTCTGCCCAGGGGGCTTTCGACGAAGTCTCGGGGGTATCCCGTGAATTACACCTTACCTACCCTGAAAACCGCTATGTCCGGCTTTATCTGGTGCCTTTTCTGGAAGGTAAATCCCACAAATCGGACAAAAATTCGCGCTATGCGGTCATCCTCTCGGACATTACAGAAGAGAAGCTATCGACTCAGGACCGGATTGAAAATGAAAAGGTCTCCTCTATTATCATGCTGGCGGCTGGTGTCGCCCACGAGTTGGGCAATCCCCTCAACTCCCTCACTATCCACCTCCAGTTGATCAAGCGCGAGCTGAAGAAAATGAAGGAGAACGAGAGCCTGACCAAAATTGGCAAATCGCTGGACGTCTGCTCGGGGGAAGTCGAGCGGCTGGATGGCATCATTGCCAATTTCCTCGAAGCGGTGCGGCCTCACCCGCCCGATTTTCAGGACCTCGACCTCATTGCCGTTCTAGAGGAAGTGATGGAGATTTTGGGTCAGGAATTGAAAAATCACCAGGTTCTGGTGGAGATCGACGCCAGCCATGCCTTGCCCGTAATTTCAGCTGACCGCAACCAGATCAAACAGGTCTACTTCAATGTCCTCAAAAACGCCTGCGAAGCCATGGAAGGGGGAGGAACGATCAAGGTGCGCACCCGTTCCGATGACGAATTTGTTTTCCTGCAGATCGCCGATAGTGGCCGGGGCATTGAGCAGAGCGACT
>JAJFLT010000128.1 GCA_021772555.1 Opitutales bacterium
TTGTTCGCCGAGGTGCGCGCTTTGGTGGGGGGGACGACGGCATTTATTTTTTCCCAGCCCTGCCTCTACACGGAGGATAGACTGGTTCGAAATATCGAACATGAACCGCCCGGTACGGGAGGAGTTTACGCATCGGTATCCCGTTTTAATGAGGCCTTTATGGTCGAGCAGGCGCCTGCTATTCGAGATCGTTTGGACAGCGGTGAGCTGCGGGCATGGGTGGCCCATTTAGCCGAAGGTATCGACTCGCTGTCGGCGAATGAGTTTGATCGGCTGGAGGGAGCCAATCTATTGAGGGAAGAACTCGTTATCGTGCATGGAGCGGGATTGACTCCCGATCAATTAAATAAGTTTGGCCAGGTAGGTGGGCACCTCGTTTGGTCTCCGACCAGTAATTATATTTTATACGGAAAAATGGCTGATGTGAAGACGGCCCTGGAAAGCGGAGTAACGGTATCACTGAGCAACGATTGGGCGCCGAGCGGAACCCATAATATACTGGCCGAGCTGAAGGTGGCCGCCGCCGCTTATCGGGACCGTTACGGGAGTGAACTGCCGCCCCGTTTGTTGGCCGAAATGATTACCGTAAATCCGGCCAAGGCCATCGGCTGGGAAAACCGTGCGGGCCGTCTCGCCTCCGGGCTCAATGCCGACATCATTATCCTCGAACGAAACGGCGCCGATCCCTACAAAACATTACTTGAGGCTACGGAAAAGAAAATACGTTTGGTTTTGGTGGCGGGCGATCCATTATTCGGCGACCCGGACATAATGGAAATTTTGAAACCAAACGATACTGAGCTGCTCAGAGTTAAGGGCCCGGACGGTGAAAAGTACTCGAAGCGGATTGATGTCACTAAGGAGCGGGGAGATGTCACCCTGCGGACGGCACTGGAGCGGCTACGTCGTGCTCATCGCCTCGATCCGGCAGATATGGCATCCGACTTTAATGTAACTTCTCCTAACGACCTTGATGAGCATACCGTCAAAAAATATGTGGACGAAAAATACCCCGGTTTAAAAACGATTCCGGTGGCCCCGGTCTTTCTAGGTAACGACGAAGATTTTTTCGTTAAACTAAAGCAGATGGAGTTTCCCTTCACAGAATCCCTGCGCGCCGTTTACCGTCCCTTTAAGGAGTAGCACTAAACGCACCCTTGACTGTCATGTGTTCCTAATATTGTTCTTTTGATACTACCCTCCCCATTTTTCCTGAATTCGAACCTTATCAACCTCCTCAAGGAATAATAAAAAAATGGATCCACGCAGCCAGATTCCCAAAGATGTCCCTGAGTCGCATATATGCGTTCTCGGCGGAACCAATATCGCCGCGATTTTGACCAAAACGGAGTATATCCGCGGTTCATTCCATATAGATACCAAGTTTGGACAGTCACCCGAAATTTTTTACGGGGAAGTCGAAAATGTGCCGTTTTACCACATCCTGGTACACGGAGGAGTCGATGTTGATCGCTCACAATTGGGCGCGGGCGCAAACGCTTTTCTCCGCACCTGGGCAGCAATGCATTTGCTGGGAGTGACGGAGGTGCTCGGCGGGGCCACAGCCGGGGCCCTGAATACCGACATCAAGGTAGGCGATTGGGTCATCCCGGATGATTTCATCGATTACAATGTGGATCGGCCAAGAACCGTTTCCTATCTCATTCTGGGGAACGACGCGGGGTCGATTTTTCCGCGCATGAATCCCGCCACCGATCCCGAGATCGACAACATTTTTTATGAGGCCTGCGTCAAATACACTTCAGATGAATACAAGACCTGGAAGGGCGGGATCGTGGTCCAGGATTGCGGCGGACGTTTTGAAGGAGTGGCTGAGTCCCGGCTCTGGAACCGTGAAGGGATGGATGTGGTCACTACCGCAGTCGGCACCGAAATCGCCTATGCGCGGCAGTTGGGGATGAACTATGGCTGCTTTCTTGGAATCAGCACACCGGCGGAGGGCCTGATTGATCGTGAGTGGGATTGGGACGACCTGGCCTACCATTATCCTCGATTCCACAAACTGAGCGTAAAGATCTACATGGATGCCGTGCCCAAAGTGGCGGCGCTGAAAGGTCAGCCGCGAGTCGGGGATTCCTTGCGTATTCACCCGCCCCTGGAACGGGAGGATGATTGAGAAAACACTCCCTACTAACAGACCTCTTCCAACCGTTTTCCGAATATGAATAATCCAAAAATCAACAAACTGGAGATCATCGTTTTCGAACACGAAATTCCCGATTTGGGAACCGATTACAACGGATTCAATGTAATTTACGAAAAAGGCGCCGTCCTCAAACGAAATCTCTCCATATTTCGACTTCACACCGATGCGGGAATTGTCGGCACCGTCCCGATCTGGGCCGCCAGTTATGCTCTCCATAGTCTCGACCAAGTGGCCAATTACCTCTTGGGCAAAAATCCCTTCGAGCGGGAAAAAATTTACAACGATCTCAAACGCGGTTTGCGGCATACCGACCGGACTGCCATCGGCATGGTCGATGTGGCGCTGTGGGATTTTGCCGGAAAGGCGTTGGATGCTCCCATTTACCGATTGCTGGGCGGATTCCGCAAAAGCATTCCCGCCTACGCCAGCACTTATCATGGCGACGAAAACGGCGGATTGTGCTCGCCGGAAGCCTATGCGGATTTCGCGGAAGATTGCGCTAATCGCGGGTTTCCAGGCTTCAAAATTCACGGCTGGGGAAATGGACCGGTGAAACGGGAAATCGAGACGGTTCATGCGGTTGGCCAACGCGTGGGAGAGAAAATGGATTTGATGGTCGATCCGGCCTGTGAATTAAATACCTGGGGGGAGGCCCTCAAACTGGGCAGAGCTTGTGACGAGGAGGGATTTTTCTGGCTTGAAGATGCCTACAAGGACGGGGGAGTGTCCGCATTCGGGCATCGTAAATTGAGGGAGAAACTTCAGACGCCGCTCCTGCAAACGGAGCATATCTTCGGGTTGGAGCAGCATGTTGATTTTATCATCAATGACGGCACGGATTTCGTCCGCACGGGAACCTACGAGGACGGCGGCATCACCGGCGCGATGAAAGTGGCCCATGCAGCCGAGGGATTTGGTCTCGATGTCGAATTTCATGGCGGCGGGTTGGCCCATCGCCACTGCATTGCCGCGATTCGAAACACGAACTATTACGAGTTGGGGTTGATCGGTCCCAACGTAAGCAACTTTGTCAGCGCGCCGATCTATCCCCTCGAATACCGGGATGAACTGGAGAGCATCGACAAAAACGGCCACGTCACGGTTCCGCAAGGACCTGGCCTCGGGGTCGAACTGGATTGGGATTTTATCAAGCATCAAACGATCGAGACAGTAGTGCGTGAATGACATCTGGCAGTCGTGGCCAGATGGCTTTTTTTTATGGGCTACGTTTCCCTCCTTGGAAAGCGGAGTAATTGCCGGAGGTTTGAACCGAGGGCGGCGATTCGCAAAACAGTCATGAAAAGGGCTCAATTCAGTAACCAGTCGATGGGCCTGATTGCGATCACCGGATTGGCCGTTGTATCCGGGCTTTATGGGCTTCTCAGACCTGACAACGAGCCGGAGGGTCTCACCTTCTGGAGGGTCAATGAAAGCTGGGATAGAGAAATTTACAGCCGCGCGATCGAGGATTGGAAGGCTGAGAGCAACCGTCAGGTCAACGTTGAAGTTCTTGGGGATCTTGGTCTTTGGCAACGAATGAGATCCAGTTTTTTTTCAGGCTCACCGGTAGCGGACCTGATTGAGATGCATCTCGAAATCATGATGGGGGTTTATAACGGTCCGGAGGAGGCCATCGGGTTTTTAGACCTGACGGAGCTTTTACAACGCGACGGACTTCTCGAGGTTATCAATCGGCCTACTTTATCCCCCTGGTCATCCCGTGGACACATTTATGGGATTCCTGTAACCGTATCGGGAGTATTATTAGCCTATCGGGCGGATATCGTTGAAGAGGCGGGAATCGATATGGCGGCGATCGAAACCTGGGACGAATTCATGGATACTCTGCGGCCATTGGTGCAGGACGTGGACGGCGACGGTTTTCCTGACCGCTACCTCCTGGAAATGGAAGAAGGAAGCAGGACCGGGTCATGGGTCGAGATGCTGATTCTACAGGCCGGAGGCCGGTATTTCGACCCGGACGGCAAAGTTGTCATCAATTCGGAAACCAACGCCCGGGTGATTTCGAAAATTGCCTTGTGGGGTGCCAGACCGGACAAGCTGATAGTAGATATTCCCGTTTTCACTTTGGCCGGCAACCAGCTTCTCAATGATGGTTATGTGGTGGCCTGGCTGGTTTCGGATTGGCGGACCAAGTTCATGAAATTATACCTCAAGCCCCTGGCCGGCAAGGTAAAGCTCATGCCTATTCCCGCTTGGGAAAAGGGCGGACGGCGAACCAGCGTCTTGGGTAGCCGCATGCTGGGAATCCCGAAAACCGGAGACAACATCGAGGAAAGTTGGGATTTGGTGAAGAAACTTTATCTCGACCGGAAGGTATGCCGGGACCGCTACCTGGAATCCGATGGCATTACGCCGTTAACGAGCCTTTGGGATGATCCCATCTATGATCAACCGGACCCCTTTTTCATGGGCCAGAAAAAGGGTCGAATGTTCATTGAACAGGCCCCCGAGGTGCCGGAAATACCTTCCTCAGCCTATAACCTGGCTGCGCGCCGGGCCGTCGCTTCGGCGGCAAAAAACCTGCGGGATTTTGCCGAAGAGAAAGGCATTACCACGAGCGAAGATCTCTACTCCAAGGCTCACGAGTTACTGGCTGAAGCCGAGGCCGGTATTCGGTTTCTGGCCGATCGCAATTCCTTTCTTCGACAGTAGGGGCGAGCCCGGGTTAAGCGGGTTCCAACAATTTAAAAACAATAATGGCTCAAGCTAAATATCGTCTCCATAATCCGCTCGCGCCCTACCTCTTCCTGAGCCCTTTTTTGTTCATTATTGGAGTCTTTTTTGTCTATCCGCTCCTACAATCGATAAATCTGGCTTTTCACCAGACCTTTGGTCCCGGATTCCAGCACTTTGTCTTTCTGGATAATTTTCTCAATCTATTGCATGATCCGTTATTCTGGAAGGCGCTGCGGAATACGCTGACCTACGCTGTGGCCACTCTGTTCCTGCAAATTCCCATGGCGCTGGGTTTGGCCCTTTTACTCAATCAACCATGGGTTCGCGGCCGGGTTTTTCTTCGACTGATTTTCTTTTCTCCAGCCCTGGTCGGCCCGGTATTTGTCGGTTTCATGTCGACCCTCGTATTTGCCGGGCGGGTGGGACTGCTCAACCGGGTATTGAACTGGCTGTTCGGTTTCAACCCGGATTACGCATGGCTGCAAAACCACGTTATGGGGGCCCTCATCATCGCAGGATTATGGATGTATGTGGGGTTCAACATGATCTTTTTCCTGGCCGCCTTGCAAAACGTGGACGGAGATCTGCTCGATGCAGCCCGCATCGACGGAGCGAAAGCCTGGCAGCGTTTCATTCATGTCGTCCTTCCGTCCATAAGGCCCGTCTTTGGATTCGTCGTCCTGCTTTCGCTCATCGGGAGTTTTCAATTATTTGAATTGCCGTTTGTTCTCCTGAACCAGTCGCCCGGACCCGATAACCAGGGACTGACCATCGTCATGTATCTCTACCAAAACGGATTCGAGATCGGAGATCTCGGCTACGCCAGCGCCATCGGCTGGGTCCTGGCGGTGATATTAATCGTCCCGACGGCATTCCAACGTTTCTACTTTGGCCGCAAGGAGGAAAATTAGCAAAAATGGTTGCCCGGTTCCAACGGTTAATGGCCACACTACTTTTGGGCTTTTTCGCCCTCGTCACACTTTTGCCGTTTATCTGGATGGTGTGCGGCTCGTTCAAAGAGAGTGAAGATTTTCTGGAAGCCCTTTTTCTGCCGCAAGGAAGCGGGCTTTTCGGCATCGGCTGGGATCGGCTGACATTGGACAATTATCGGGAGATATTTACCAACGAACGAGCGGATATCTTCAATGCCGGGATGAACTCAGTGCTGCTCGCCTCGCTGACCAGCCTACTGGCAACTCTGGCCGCGGCGATGGGCGGTTATGCACTGGCAAAATTCAAATTCCGACTGCGAAAACCGATTACCGCGCTCGTTTTGTTGACATTGCTCATACCGCCACCGCTTCTCCTCGCGCCGACCTACCAATTGCTCTATTGGCTGCACCTGCTCGACACCTATGCGGGCTTGATATTGCCTGCCGCCGCCCCCGCCTTCGGCGTATTTCTCTTTCGACAGGCCATACTCAACGCAATATCGAACGATATTATCGACGCCGCCCGCATCGACGGCTGCGGGGAGGCGCGCATCTTTTTTTCCATCATCCTACCCCTCGTGCGGCCCATGATCGGCGCATTCCTGATGATCACTTTCCTGGCAATGTGGAATAATTTCATTACCCCCCAGGTAATCCTGCAGACCCCTGAAAACTTCCCCCTAGCGGTGGCCATCGTAAGATTGCAGGAGGCCTTCAATTACCAGGAATATGGCATTTCCACCGCTGCCACCCTTTTCTCCATCGCACCAATCGCCTGCCTCTTTCTTCTTCTTCAGCGGGAGTACCTTTCCGGGCTGACCAGTGGCGCAGTCAAAGGGTGACAACAGGAAGTTGTACTACATCCACGAGTAACGTTGGTAGGAGCTTTGATTCACTTTTCGATCTCGCCTAACTTCGCGCTGATGAGAATCCAGAATATTTTCCGCGATAGCCCCATTGATCCCTGTGTCCGAGTGCTTAGTGCAACCCTTCAAGCCACCTTGGAAAAAAGATCAAACTGCACTTGAAAACCAGCTGTTTGCAACTTACAACAATTTTGCGTGTTAATTTGACGAATCTCTGGCAATATTTAATCGAAGTGGGAGCGAAGGATATTGATGGGGGTAGTGGTGAAAGATTCGCTCGAGGAGGTGGGTTGCGATTTGGCCAATACCGGATGTGCGCTGTTTGCGTCTGCGCAATTGTATTAGCCTTGTCTACTCATACTTTTGCGCTGGATGCTGATAAGGCCCTGACCCAGTATACCTATGCGGCATGGACAACCGATGATGGACTGCCCAACAGCTCCGTTCTTGACCTGCTTCAGACCGCAGATGGCTATATCTGGTTGACGACATTCAGCGGTCTCGTTCGCTTCGATGGAGTGAGGTTTGAGACGTTCAACCGCACCAATACACCAGAGATAAAAAGCAAGTTTTTCTGGGAACTGGCCGAAGACCGCGGGCATACGCTCTGGATGGCCGGTGATTCCGGTGGGCTGTCCGGATATTCATCCGATGGCGAATGGCGGCATTATGGCGCGGCTGATGGGCTCCTCAGCGATCACCTCCGCTCTTTGGAGGTGGATGCGGCGGGAAATCTGTGGATCGGGACTGTAAACGGGCTCAACGTCATGCGCCCGAATGGCACCATCGATGCGGTGCACCACGATATCCTTGATGAGGCGGATATTGCTGAACTTTTGGCCGATGGTGGCGACGGCGTTTGGGTGGGCACCTCCAATCACGGTGTTTTTCGCGTGGCAGGTGATGAGATCTTGCAATACGGCGAAGAAGAAGGGCTTCCACCCATCGAAGTGACGTCAATTGAATTAGACAAGGATGATCGTCTCTGGGTCGGGGTGGGGTCACAGAACGCCGGACCGTTCATTCTTGAAAATGATGCCTTTCGGCCCGTTACCCAGGCACAGGATGCCGGAGTTGGCCGCGTTTTGAAGATGTACCGCGATCCCGGCGGCCTGCTCTGGATTGGCAGTCTCAATGGCCTCTACCGATGGGACGGAGAGTCGCTTTCCGCCTATGTTGATGAAAAACTCTTTTCCTGGGCGGTTTCCATGCATCAGGACGTGGAGGGTAGCCTTTGGGTGGGCACCTATCTTGACGGCTTGAGGCGTGTTTCGGATGGCAAGTTCACGCCCTTTTCGGTGGCTGAAGGCCTGTCGGGGAATGTCGTAAATGTTGTCGCCGAAGACCGCGACGGGAGCATTTGGATCGGCACCAACTCGGGGCTGAACCATAAGATCGATGATCAGTTTGTCCACTATTCGACGGAAAACAGCGATTTACCCGGTAATGTCGTGCGGGATTTGCTTTTCGATTCGCGCGGAGATTTGTGGATCGCGACCTATGGGGGGCTGGCCCGTTTCAACGACGGGAAGTTTGATCGCTTTACCGCGGATGACGGGTTGTCCAGCGATCTGGTACGGACCCTGATCGAGGATCGCAACGGCGTCATCTGGGTCGGCACGCGCAATGGGTTGAACCGGCTGGATGCTTCGGGCGCGATTGAGGACGTCTCAGGAGTAAGCGGAATTGTTCTCGGTTTGCTGGAAGATAGCTCGGGTGCGGTTTGGGCCGGGACGCGCGGGTCCGGCATCTATCGGTTTAACAATAGCGGTGTCGAACATTTCGATAGCGAGGACGGGCTTTCCGACGACACAGTCTATCGCATGTTGGAAGACTCGGAAGGCGCAATTTGGTTGGGCACCAACAATGGCATCAACCGTTTCAAGAATGGAAGGTTTGAATCCATAACTGCGGAAGATGGCTTGAGCCGCGACACGATTTTCCAGATTCTCGAGGACGGATCCGGTGATCTTTGGCTCGCTTCTGAAAAGGGCATCATCCGTTTGCAACGCTCTGAGATTGAAGCCTATCTTGCCAACAGAACCGGGCAAATGCCGTTTGAAGTATTTGGTAAGACGGATGGGCTGCGCGCCGATACGATCACCGGAGTAAGCCGCAGTGCAAGAACACGAGACGGCCTTATCTGGTTTTGCACCACCGCGGGGGTGGCCGTTATCGATCCCGCCAATATCAATTATAATCAGCACGTGCCGTCGGTGAGGATCGAGGGCGTCGTTATTGACGGGGAGCCCATTCAGGCAACAGGAGGGTCGCTCGTCCTTCCGCCCGAGGTTCGCCGGGTCGATTTGAGCTTCACGGCGCTGAGCTTCGTTTCACCGGAAAATGTAAGCTTTCGTTATCGGCTCGATGGTTACGACGACGATTGGATTGAAGGTTCGGGTCAGCGCTCGATTTACTACATGAACCTTCCCGCCGGGAATTACGTTTTTCGCGTTAAGGCCTCCAACAACGACGGGCTTTGGAACGAAGAGGCCGCCGCATTCGGTTTCGTGGTCAAACCTCGGTTCACCGATACGGTTTGGTTTTACGCCATTTGTGCCTTTGCCTTCCTCTTGTTTGCCTATGTCTCTTACCGGGTCAGGGTCAGGCATCTTAAATTCGTTGCGGAGCGCCAGGAAATTTTGATCCGCGAGCGCACCAAGGAACTCCATAAGCGAACCGATGATTTGATGCGCGCGAATTCGCTTCTCGAAGCGCAGATACATTCCGGCATCGACGGTATCCTGGTCATCGACGAAAACAAAAATGTGGTCAGTTGCAATAACCGTTACCTCGAAATTTGGGAGATGTCGCGAGATTTCGTCGAGAATGAAGATTTGACGGCCATTCTCGATCATGTGTGCGCACAGGTTGTCGAACCTGAAGAGTATCGCAGAAAGATCGACCACATTTACGACCACCCCGATGAGTCGAGCAGGGATGAAGTTGTGTTCATGGACGGACGTTATTTCGATCGCTATACGACAAGCCTTAACTCCCCCTCCGGTGGCCATTTCGGGCGGGTGTGGTTCTTCCGCGATATAACTGAAACCAAACGGGTCGCCGAAGCGCTTCGGCGCAGCGAGGAGCAATACCGGCAGGTCGTCGAGTATCAAACAGAAATCATCTTTCAGGTGGAGCAGGACGCCACCATATTGTTTGGAAACCGGGCGTTTCGAGATCACATCAAGGCGACGCATGGGTATTCGGCTGATTTCGTTGGCAAGAATCTCCGCGAGGTGTTCGGATCCGAGGGCTTTGAGTTTTGCGACAGCTTGAAAGCTTATTCTCGCTATCTCCCTTTTACTGAATCCGAGGACGAGTCCGACAGGGTGGATGGCTCGAAAGTATTTGTCCGCTGGATTAACAAGGCGCTCTTCGATACCGAGGACGAAGTCTGGAGTATTCTTTGCGTGGGCAGGGATATGACTGACACCCGGCTGGCCGAAGAGGAAGCCAGAATTGCTGGCCAGGAACTGAAACGGCGAGATGAGCGCTTCCGGCGTCTCATCCAGAATTCGTCCGACACGATTACGATTCTGGACGAAAAAGGCGTCCGGCGTTACATCAGCCCATCTATTGAGCGAATTACTGGATTTTCGCCTGAAGAGGTTGTCGGAAAGAGTGGGTTTGATTTCATTCACCCGGACGATATTCCCATGATGGTGGATGCCTTTGGCAAGGGGCTGGCGGACCCGAGCCTGGTCATAAGAGTCGAATACCGCCACCGGCATAAGGAAAAAGAGTGGGTCTATATGGAATCGATCGGCAACAACATGCTGGCCGAGCCCAGCGTTAATGGCATCGTCATTAACAGCCGCGACATCACCGAGCGCAAACAGACGGAGGAGGCGCTCATCGAGGCCAAGCGTGTGTCGGAGGAGGCCACCCGCGCGAAGAGTGAATTTCTCGCCAACATGAGCCATGAGATCCGCACCCCGATGAATGCCATCATCGGTATGACCGAGCTCACCCTAGACACCATCTTGAGCTCTGTCCAAAGAGAATACCTGGAAGCTGTTAGGGTATCCGCCGAATACCTCCTCTCCCTCCTGAATGACATTCTCGATTTTTCAAAGATCGAGGCCGGAAAACTCGAGATGGAACGAGTGAGTTTCGATTTGCGTGAAGCTCTCGGTGATGCCATGCAGACTCTCGCGGTTCGCGCCCACGGCAAGGACCTTGAAATGATGCTTCACATTCCCTCCGATGTCCCCAACTGGGTTATCGGCGATCCCGGCCGTCTTCGTCAGGTGATCGTTAATCTGGTGGGAAATGCCATCAAGTTTACCGATGAAGGTGAAATCGTCCTCGCGGTGGCGATTGTGTCCGCCGATGAAGATGAAATCGTTCTCGAGTTTTCGGTGACCGATACCGGTAAGGGCATAGCCGAGGATGAGCAGGCCATGATCTTCAAGGCATTCGAGCAAGCCGGCCGTTCATCAAAAGCGGAGTTCGGTGGGACCGGGTTGGGTTTGACCATCTCCAGTCAGTTGGTCGAGGCCATGCAAGGGGAGCTGCATTGCGAGAGTGTCTTGGGCAAGGGAAGCAAGTTTTCGTTTAACTCGGTTTTCGCAACCGTTTCCGAGGAAGCCATCAGCAGCAACCAACCTGTGCTGACACAGATTGAGGGGACTCGCATCCTTGCCGTCGACGATAACGCCATGAACCGCCGCATCCTCAAGGAGATGATATCCGCATGGGACATGGAGATCACCGTAGTCGATTGCGCTGAAGCGGCGATTTCTGAACTGGAAGAGGCACAGAACATCGGGACACCCTATTTTCTTCTGATCAGCGACGTCAACATGCCTGAAATCGATGGTTTTTCGCTCGTATCCGAGATCCGCGAAAGGAAGGAGTTCGAGAAGCTGAAGGTCATTATGCTCACTTCGGCCGCTCAAGAAGTCCATACTGAGCAAGTCCGCGATCTTGATATCGAGGCAAGCATGACCAAGCCCATCCGGCAGTCTATGCTCTTCAATGCCATTGCCAGGGTGATTCTTGGTCGAGATGTGACGGAGGTGGACCCACGGGCTGCTTCAAGCCTTCGCGATCTGGGCCGATATCAGCGCAGCCTGCGCATTCTCCTGGCGGAAGACAATGCTTTGAACCAACGGTTGGCAGCTGTAAATCTCGAGTCGTGGGGCCATAAGGTGACGGTGGCTGCGAATGGCGAAGAAACTCTCGAAGCAGTAAAGAAAGAAGATTTCGACCTCCTGCTTCTGGATGTGCAGATGCCCAAAATCAACGGCTATGAGGTCACACGAATTATTCGCGAGGAGGAAGCCTCAGGCGGAGGGCACCTGCCGATAATTTCGCTGACGGCCAACGCTTTGAAAGGCGACCGGGAACGCTGCCTAGATGCAGGTATGGATGGATACGTTTCCAAACCTATCCGTTGGCGGCAGTTGATCGAGGCGATCGCGGCGGTGATTCCGGATTTTCTGAATGCTGAAGAATGGATCAGCGAGAAATTGTTTAAACCCCGGGCAGGTCGAGTTCCTTTGGGTGTATCCGCGGTTTTTGACCAGGGCAAATTGAAGGACAGCCTGGGCGGCAACAGGGCATTGCTGCGCGACCTCACGACCCTATTTCTGCAGGAATACTGCCCACGGCTTTTGCAGGCCATGTCGGATGCGATCCGCAAGGGAGATGCTGCTGAAGTCGAAAGTGCGGCTCACGCCTTGAAAGGTTTGGTAGGAGAGCTCTATGCGGGTGCCTTGCATACCGAAATGAGAAGTATGGAGGAACGTGCAGGTAATGGAGACATTGAGGGCATTGAGGCGCAGTTTGTCCCGTTGGAAGAACGCCTAGCGGCTCTGGGTAAGGCGTTGACAGATTTTGTCCAGAATGACAGTATGTGGGACGATCCGTGATCGGAATCGCGTAAAGGATAATTTCTAGATGAGTCTGGAACCAGTGAAAAGCAGGCGTGTTCTCATAGCCGAAGACGTGCAGGTAATTGCCATGAAAATGGCTCAGGCCCTGCGAGGAGACGGATATGAAGTCGATACTGCGCAGGATGGGGAAGAGTGCCTCCAGAAGGTGGGTTCGTTCAAACCCGATCTGATCATTCTCGATATCATGATGCCGAAGATTCACGGCATCGATGTCATGAGGCAGATTCGTAGCGACAAACAGGCTACAACCTATCTCAAATTCGCCGTAATAGGATGAATGCGGCTGCAAGCCGCACGAATCCTAGGAAGTTGTCCATATGATACTCCCATCTGACAAGGATTCTTCGCCGCCATTGAACCCATGCAAAGAAGCGTTCGACGA
>JAJFLT010000129.1 GCA_021772555.1 Opitutales bacterium
TCGTCGAACGCTTCTTTGCATGGGTTCAATGGCGGCGAAGAATCCTTGTCAGATGGGAGTATCATATGGACAACTTCCTAGGATTCGTGCGGCTTGCAGCCGCATTCATCCTATTACGGCGAATTTGAGATAGGTTGTAGCAGTTTTAGTATTCTTTGGTCTTACAAGAAACGTATACTGAAGAAATATCATCTCGTCACTGCAGTATTTTGTTTAATTCTAGGATCGTACAAGATTTATGATTATTACTTGAATTAAAAAATGAGTAGCGAACACACCCAAGTAAATGGAATCCGATTGTTGATGAACCTTAATATGTAGAAACCCGTTATGGAAGGCGAAGCTTATTACACATTGGTGCAATTCAAAAAAGATTCAGATTTTCCTTTTGCGGAGTACAAACTAAAGAATTTCTCGATCAAGAAATTGCGAAAAGCATTTTGCATTCCTTTCTGGGCGAAAAGCATATCGTATAATTATGTAAGAAGACTCGTTAACTAATTGTCCCTGAAAATGCGAGAAATCGCGTCTCAGGGCTCCAGCGATAGGCTGTAAACTGAAAAATCGAAGATTATTCATGCATGAACCAGCGAAAGAACCAAATGATCTCGAGAAATTTTTTGTAGAACGTACCAATTTAGGTGATATTGATGGGCTCGTGGCGCTCTATGAACCGAATGCTATAGTGGCTTACGGCAATAGTGAGGTCGCGATTGGTCTAAACCAAATTCGAGAATACTTTGTCAGGTTTCTGGCCAATCACCCGCAACTTGATCCGAGCATTCAAGCTGCGGCAGTGTGCAGTGGAGATCTCGCACTTACATCGTCCTGTCTAAGTAATGGGGACATTACCGCTGAAGTTGCCAGACGTCAGCCAGATGGTACTTGGCTTTGGGTAGTGGATCAGTTTACACTCTGATTCGAGGTGTAGAGTTGAGCCCTAATAAGTGTATTCAGTCGGGTAGAAATGGAAACAGTACACCCATTTACCCATTGATGTGGAGCGTTATACTTCAAGTATAATATTTTTCGTATGAATAATTATATTGAAAATATAAGAAAGCTAAATTAATAATAAACTTGTTAATACAGCTAAAATCAAAGAGTAAATATAAACATCACAAAACAAAAATGATAGCAAAGATATGAAAGCATTTTTATTAGCATATTTTACGATAATCATTATTCAAAACACGGTATGTTCAAACATTGACATTCATAAAGATTCTCATTTTCCAGTTTTGAAAGGGCCATATCTAGGTCAAAAACCTCCCGATCTCGAACCTGAATTATTTGCGCCTGGTATCATATCAACAAAAGATAATGAAGCACTGTTTGGAATATTTAAACACGGTACATATATTATTTTTGACCGGAAGCCGAATGGTTTTAAAGATTGGGCAAAAAATCCGGTTTATATTACCCAAGAAATAATTGAAAATTGGGAACCTCCTGCCCTTACAGAAAATTTAGGAAGACCATGGTATTTAGATTATCCCCATCCTAATAATGGTCAAGAAGTGTATTATACATGGTGGCTGCCTCTAGATAAAAATGGAAGAATTTCCGACATCAATATATGGAAAGTGAAATTTACGGAAGATCGCTGGGGAGAGCCCCATAAGCTTCGCTATCGAATCAATACAAACCACTTTGATGCATGGCCTTCGATTGCTAAAAATGGTGTGTTATATTTTCACAGTAATCGTGAAGATAGTTTCGGTCGTTCTGATATTTACAAATCGGTTTTGGTAGATGGTAAATATAGCACAGTCGAAAACCTTGGTACTAAAATCAACACCCCTGGCCTTGAGCATGATCCTTGCATTGCCCTTGATGGTAGTTTCTTAATTTATAGTTCGGATCGAGAGGGAAGCCAAGGCAAAGATGATTTATATGTAACATTTCAAACAGAAAATGGCGAATGGTCAGACCCCATCAATTTAGGAGCGAGTGTTAATTCTGAAGCATCTGAAAACAGACCATATTTAACTCCAGATGAGAAATATTTGTTTTTTACATCTACACGAAATGCGAACCTAGATATATTTTGGGTAGATGTAAAAATAATTGAGGAACTAATTTCACATCATGCTGCTAATAGATTTCATCCGTCCGAAAAGTAATTTGATATTAGCCCCTCTCAATCGGTAATGGCGACAGGTTAAGCACTTTGATAATATTATCTGTGTTCATAGATTGCTATTTTTCAAACATTAATCGGGATTTCACAAATGATGTGTATAATCGTTAATAAGCATCTACCTCTGGAGCTTTTGAGTGCCAATTGACCCTTTCAGTATGATTAGGTATATCTTTTACGACAAACTACATTTTGTGGGTTGGCAGGCTAAGTTACAAACGACTATAGAATATTATTTCGTGGTTTCCACCACTTGACACAAAACAGGATATTGGTTTTCTTATTTTCGAATGATCTCGCGAATCTGCCAAGCTCTTCACGGTGTTTCCTGGATTTTAATATTCTCCACGATTTCACTGGCAGGGGATGTAAAACAGGATTACGACCAACTGTGGTCATTTTCTGAGGACGTCTCTTTTTTAGGAAGACATACCAATGTGGTTCTCCTGGAGTCAGGAAAGAGCCGTGTGGCGGTTGTTCCCGACTACCAGGGTCGAGTGATGACAAGCTCGACCGGCTCACCGCAAGGGACTAGTTTTGGGTGGCTTAATTATCCAGTTATTAAAAATGGTATTTTGGAACCGGAAGAAGAACGTGGGGAGCTTGAGGCGCATATTTACGTCTTCGGCGGCGAGGATCGGTTCTGGTTGGGACCTGAAGGCGGCCAATACGGCCTGTTTTTTGAACCTGGCTCCGAATTTATTTTTCAAAACTGGACTACACCTGCCCTTATTGATACTAAATCCTATTCAATCAGTGAAAGATCGTCAACTCATGCGCGATTTTTTCATGAGGATGAGTTGGTCAATTACAGCGGGACCCGGTTTCAATTTGAAATCGATCGGTTAATCCGGATTTTCGACCGTCGAGAAATAGAGCTAGAATTAAATATCGATTTGCCGAGCGGGGTTCATTCGGTCGGTTATGTGAGCGAAAATTCGATTACGAATACGGGTTCTGAAATTTGGACACAAAAGTCGGGCCTTCTTTCGATCTGGATTCTTGGCATGTACCAGCCTTCCCCTAAAACTACGGTCGTTATCCCAATTAAAACCAATTCTCAAGAGCCGTCTCAAAATGGTATTAACGACAGTTATTTCGGAAAAGTTCCCGAAGACCGCATCAAGGTCGAAAAAGATGTCGTTTATTTTAAGGGAGACGGCCTTTACCGGAGCAAAATAGGGATTTCTCCCGCTCGCGCGAAAGGTATCGCAGGATCATGGAATGCCGATCTGAAAGCACTGACAATCGTTACCTATTCCCAGCCGAAATCAGCTGAAAAATATGTCAACTCGATGTGGGAGATACAGGATCATCCTTACAACGGAGATGCTATAAACGCTTACAACGACGGTGCCCCCGCACCCGGCGAAAAACCGTTGGGGCCTTTTTATGAAATTGAAAGTTCCTCTCCGGCGGCCTCCCTTGGTCCCGGTGAAAAAATGAAGCACCTGCACCGCACATTTCACTTCGAAGGGAGTCGTTCACAATTGGATTCGATCGCCCGATCCCTGCTAGGCAAGAGCCTCGATTCTGTGGAAAAGGTTTTTCTCAAGAAAAATGAAAAATTTATTATAGACCAAAACTCCTCCCGTTCCTCTGTTACCAAAATCAATTCAGAGCCTGTGGCTTCACTCCATCCAGATACGAAAGTTATATCTTTGAAATCGTTATTGGATGAAATGGTTGACCATGAATCTGTCGCGCGTTGGCCGCATCCGGAGTTTATGCTCAAGCAAGCCAGCAGTTATGAGCGGGACTCTAAAACTCCGGACGATGCAGAGGGTTGGTTCGCAAATCACGACTGGAGTTGGTTTCTTCGAAACGAAATAAATAACGGCCGTAAAGAATGGGTCCTGATGGATGCCGAAGGCCCCGGAGCAATCGTCCGTATGTGGGCGGCCAGCCAGCGACCAGTTGGCGATGAGCCGAAGGGAATGCTTCGGTTTTACATCGATGGCTCGGATGAACCCGCAATTGAAGGCTCGTTGCACGAACTGTTGTCCGGTCGATCCTTTATTAAACATCCACTCTCCATGGCCAATCAGCATGAAGAAGATCACCTTTGGGCAGGTAATAATCTTTTTCTTCCGATCCCCTATGCCAAACGGTGTAAAATCACCTACGAACAAGAAAATATTCGGGAAATGGAGAACGCCAGTCTCATTCATGCGTTCTGGTATAACGTTAATTATCGAAGTTATGAGGCCGGCACAAAGGTTCGGTCTTTCAGTATGGCGGATTATTTAAATTTAAAGGAAAAGTTGGCCGAGGTTATTGAAAAACTTAAAGCCCCGAGAACAGAGGCAATCGGCAACAAAACGTCACACAATAGCGTTATTCAACCAGGTGGCCGAATTGCTGTAGAATTGCCGGATGGTCCCTCGGCCGTTCGCAGTCTACAAATCCGAATAAGTTCCAGCGATCAGCAACAGGCGTTGCGTTCGACAGTTCTCGAAATGGTGTTTGATGGAGCGACAACGGTATGGTGCCCGGTTGGAGACTTTAGCGGCAGCGGTGTCGGGCTGAATCCTTTTCACGATTGGTACCGGTCTGTCGATGAAGACGGCACAATGACGGTCAGGTGGGTTATGCCCTACCAAAATTCAGCTTCCCTCGTTCTTCACAACTTGTATTCCGAAAATGTTGAAGCATCGATAGAGTTAGTTACTGGAGAATGGGATTGGGACGAACGTTCGATGCATTTTTATTCAGGATGGCGCTATGATGAACACGTTCATACCACTCCGTTTCATGATTGGAACTATATTAATCTGAAAGGGCGTGGGGTTTTTGTGGGCGATACCTTGACACTATTAAACCCGGCTTACAGTTGGTGGGGAGAAGGTGACGAAAAAATAACCGTTGATAACGAAGATTTTCCTTCTCATTTCGGAACCGGGACGGAGGATTATTATGGGTATGCATGGGGCAAACCAATATTTTTTGACGGTCCCTTTGCCGCGCAACCCAGAGCCGACGGCGAAGGGCATAATTTCGGTTATACCGTTAATTCACGGGTTCGATCTCTGGATGGCCTTCCATTTCGGGCTTCTCTAAATCATGAAATGGAAGTATGGCACTGGTCTCAAAACATCGAAATGATTTTTGCGGTGGCCACTCACTGGTATGCTTTTCCCGGTTTGCAAAGTAATCGGGAGCCTCAACCGGAGGCGGCATCCACTCTCATAGCTGAGCCCTACTACTACAAATACGACCCCTCGGCAATCGAGTGCGAAACCCTGGAAATTACCTCAAAAACAAAAGACCTGGTTGCGCGAAAAATGTCCATCATGGAAGCTGCTGGTCTTCAACCAAGCGGCGATTACGTTTTCTGGGTAGAGGCGCGCTCGCCTGCGGATTTCGTCGAGCTGCGCCTGCCTGCACCTGACAACCAGCAGCGAGATATCTCGATCTTTACCATGAAAACCCCGGACGCTCCTGTATTAAATTTTCAGATAAACGGTAAGAAAGTGAAACCTCCGTTGGATACTTATAGTCCGAATGCCGTCATCTCGGGAGCGATCAACCTTGGTCGTTTCAAACCGCGAAACAACGCCTTTATAATCCGTATCCAGGCCACCGATTCGCGAACGCGAGCTAAACAGTCCAAATATGCCTTCGGAATCGATAAATTTGTACTTAGCAAAGAATGACTCCTTCTGGAGTTCTATATTTATGGTACCGATTTTTGGACATCGGACAAGAAATGTGGCAAACCTTCCGGCAATATACACTCAACTCAACTGGGCAGCTTCGCTCTACCAGGCCCGGTCTTTGAGGACGGCGGTGGCGGCATTGCGGCCGCAGGCGCCGATCACCCCGCCTCCGGGATGCGCCCCGGCGCCGCATAGGTAGTAGCCATTGACGGGCGTCCGGTAACGTGCCCAGCCACCCAGCGGACGCTGGAAATAGAGCTGGTTGGGAGTCATGGCGCCGTGGAAAATATTACCTCCCGTGAGGGAAAATTCGCGTTCCATATCGAGCGGTGAAATAGCGTCCCGGGCGATTACGGAGGCTCGGAATCCAGGCGCATAATCCTCCATCAGGTCGATGCAGCGGTCGGCGAATGCCTCCTTTTTCTCGTCCCAGGTTCCCTCTTTCAATTTGTAGGGTGCATATTGCACGAACATGCTCATCACATGCTGTGAGTCGGGCGCCAAGCTGTCGTCCAGTACGGAGGGGATGGTGCACTCCAGAACCGGATTGCGGGAGGGGATTCCCTGCCGGGCGTCGTCGTAGGCGGACTCTATCCAGTCCATAGTGGGACTGATGTGAATGGTTCCCTGGTGCTGGGGGCCGGGTTGGCTGCCGGGTAGGGCCTCAAAATTGGGCAGCTCTCTGAGGGCGAGGTTTAATTTGAAAGTTGCGCTGGAAAAATCGATCGCCTCGACCTTCTGCACAAATTCGGCGGGTAGGGATTTGCGATCGAGGAGTTTGAGGAAACTGATTTTTGGATCGGCATTGGACAAAACTACACCGGCGCGGATTTCCTCTCCGTCCCCGGTTAAAACGCCAACCGCTTTTCCGTTATCGAGCAAAACCTCGGCAATCGGGCATTCGGTGCGGATCTCCACTCCGGAAGCTCTCGCGGAAGCCGCCAGGGATTCGCTCAGGGCGCCCATCCCGCCGCGGACATAGGCCCAGACTCCACGAGCCCCGTCCGTTTCGCCCATGACATGATGAAATAAAACATAGGCCGTTCCCGGACTGGAAGGGCTGGCCATGGCCCCGATAACGGCATCCGTGGCCAGGGTTGCCTTGAGGTGTTCGCTCTCGAACCACTCGTCAAGAAGGGTAGTGGCAGGTCCGGAGAGCATCGACAGGAGCCTGTAGAGATCAATTCCCAAGCCGCGTGCGCGCCAACCGAGGCGGATCATTTTTAGCAGGTTGCCGGGATGGAAGGACAATGGGTCAACAGGCATCTGGTCGAGGGTTGGCTCGATGACTTCGACCAGCCGTTCCAACATGGCTTCGTAACGTGGGAACTTCTCGGCGTCGCGGGTGCTGAATTTCTTTATCTCGCGCACGTTGGCATCCATTTCCGGTCCTAAAAACAGGAATTGTCCGTCGGGAAAAGGGGTAAAAGAGGAAGGGTTGCGGGGTAGCATTTTCAACCCATAATCCTTTAAGCGGAGGTCTTGGATTATCTGCGGTCGAAAGAGGGAGTTGACATAGGAGAGCCGTGAAAACTTGAACCCCGGAACGATCTCCTCGGTGATGGCGGCTCCGCCCACCATAGACCGGCGCTCAAGGACCAATACCCGCAATCCCGCCCTGGCCAGGTAAGCGGCTGCCACTAGGCCATTATGGCCAGCCCCGATGATGACGGCGTCATGCATGAGCAGGAGAGTCCTTGTTAAACCGGGATACCTGGACGTCCGCCGTCATCAAATATCAAAGCGCCATGGAGGAGAAACCGCCATCGACCACCAATTCGTGCCCCGTGATAAAGCTACCGGCCCGGTCGCCGGCCAGGAGGAGGGTAGCGCCGATCAATTCATCGGCATCTCCGAAACGGTTCATGGGCGTATGGCCTATAATGCTGGCCACGCGGTCGGGGGTTAACACTTTACGATTTTGCTCGGCAGGAAAAAAACCCGGCACGAGCGTATTGACTCGGATGTTGTGCGGCGCCCATTCGCGGGCCAGATTCTTTGTCAAATTATGCACTGCCGCTTTGGTCGCGCTATAGGTAAAGACTCGCGATAAAGGTAATAAGGCGGCCATGGAGCCCATATTGGTAATGTTACCACCATCTCCTCTCTCGACAAGATATTGGCCAAATACCTGGCAGGCCCTGAAAACCGCCTTGAAATTAGTTTGGACAATCTTTTCCAGTTCGTCTTCGGAAATTTCCACAAAAGGAGTGGTCGAATTAATCCCCGCCCCATTGATCAGAATGTCCACCTTCCCGGAACGTTCGAGGACCGCATCCAATAACTCTTGCAAGGCCTCTTTCGACGTGACATCGAACGGCAGAAAATAGCCCTGGCCTCCGATCTCCCGGATCATCTCCAGGCGCGTTTCCGCTTTGGCGGCATCGCGTCCGACGAGGACTACCTCCGCCCCCGCTCCAGCCAGGCCATTGGCCATGTGGCTGCATAGTTCTCCGGTGCCACCGATAATGACGGCAACTTTTCCCGGCAGTCCGAATAAATTTTCGAGATAGGATTTCATGTGATTCTGGGTATTAAGTGTCAGGTATTGAAATTTGGGGGTTTATGTATTTTGAAAAAAACTGTCAATTGACCGTATTAAAACAGAAATCATCGATCATGGAAATCCTCCTGGCACCTGGAAACTGTATCTTTATTCTGCACAAGCGATCTGTTCCCTCGCCGCGCGGGCCAGTGAAGTGATGATGTCCCAGGATTTTTCACGAATCAATTTTTGCGGCGCGATCCAGGAACCGCCAACCGCCAGAACATTGGACGCCTGCAAATACCCGGTAAAATTGTCCAGATTGATTCCGCCGGTGGGAATGAAACGCGGCTTCAAGTGTGCATAGGGCGCGGCAATGTTTTTCAGGTGGCTCAGGCCCCCCGCGCTTTCAGCCGGAAAGTATTTCAGGACACGGCACCCCAAGGCAATCGCCTGGCCGATGTCGCTCGGAGTCATTACACCCGGCGCGAAGGGCAAGCCCAACTCTTGGGCCTTCAAGATGATACCAGGATCACAGTTGGGCGCCACCGCAAAAGCAGCGCCCGCGTCCCGGCTTTTTTCCACCTGCTCCGTTGTCAAAATGGTGCCGACACCGGCAAATATATCTGGAAGCTCGGCTCTGATCGCTTTTAGAGCCTCCAGCCCAGCGGGCGTGCGCAGAGTAAGTTCAATGGCAGAGATACCTCCATCCCACAAAGCGTTGGCCATGGGAACGGCCGAGGAAACCTCATCGATCACGACGACGGCAACGACTCCGGAAGATTCGATTTGCTGAATCAAGGATTCTGAAAACATACAGGTATAAATAGAGTTTAAATTATTCTTAGCGCACGACGCGGGCGCCTGCTCCCGCCTTGACTTTTTCCACTTCCTTGACGGTGACCATGGAGGTGTCCCCCGGGGTGGTCATGGCCAGGGCTCCGTGGGCAGCGCCATACTCGACGGCCTCTTGTGGATCGTTTGCGGTCAGCATACCGTAGATGAAACCGCTGGCAAAACTGTCTCCGCCACCCACCCGATCCATGATTTCGAGATCGGTATAGGAACGGCTTTGAAAAAATTCGCCCTGCAACCATGCGATGGCGCCCCAGTCATTGACGGTTGCCGTTTTTACTCCGCGTAAAGTTGTCGCCGTGGCCTTGAAATTGGGGAAATCCCGCACCGCCGTCTCGATCATTTTCTTAAAACTCTCAATGGGCAGCTCCCGTAAATTCTCGTCAACTCCTTCCACCTCGAAACCGAGACAGGCGGTAAAATCTTCCTCGTTTCCGATCATGACATCGACATACTTGCCGATCTCGCGATTGACCTCCTGGCATTTGGCTTGGCCGCCAATGGATTTCCAAAGCGATGGCCGGTAATTGAGGTCATAGGAAACGATGGTGCCATGTTTTTGGGCCGACTGGACGGCTTCCAGAACCACTTCGGCGGAGGTCTCGCTGAGGGCGGCAAAGATACCGCCGGTATGGAGCCAGCGCGCGCCGCAGGTTCCGAATATATGATCCCAATCGACATCGCCCGGCTTCATTTGGCTGGAGGCGGTATTACCGCGGTCGGGAACCCCCACTGCACCTCGGATGCCGAAACCGCGCTCCGTGAAATTAAGTCCGTTGCGCACCGTGCGGCCAATCCCATCGTAGGGAAGCCATTTAACAAATTGTGTATCGACGCCTCCCTGCAGAATGAAATCCTCGATCAGGTGCCCGATTTCATTGTCGGCGAATGCCGTCACCGCAGCCGTCCTCAAGCCAAAACAACGGCGCAACCCCCTGGTCACGTTATATTCGCCACCGCCCTCCCAGGCGGTGAATTGGCGGGCGGTGCGCACACGTCCCTCTCCGGGATCGAGGCGGAGCATGATTTCTCCCAGGGAAACACAGTCGTATTGGCAGGAATCGGCGGGTCGAATTTCGAGGCTCATAGGAATAAATTCAAAGGCAAAATATTGGTGTCAGATGTCAGATGTCAGATTGTGGATTATGGCATTCAGGCGATTTGTAAATGGCAAGTGGATTAATTTTAGAAAAACTGCCAAGCAACTGAGATTGGATAAAAATCACCCTCCATCCTGAAACCTGACACCTGAAACCAGAATCCTCCATCACACAGGTTTGATAGGGACATCGTTGAATTGCGCCAAAGGTTTTTCTCCCCGCAGGGCGAGGATCAGATTTCTGGTTGCCTTGGTGGCCTGCCGGACAACGCTCTCGTAGGTGCGCGAACCGATGTGGGGCGTTATGAGGCAATTGGGCGCGTTGAGCAACGGATGGTCTGGCGGAGGTGGCTCCTGTTCGAGGACATCGGCCCCGTAACCACCCACTTGACCGCTCTGCAGAGCTGCCACCATGGCATCTGTGTCCACCAATTCGCCGCGGGCGCAATTGATAACCAGAACACCTTTTTTCATGCGGTCGATACTCTCCGCGTCGAGCATGTTGCGGGTCTCCGGGGAGAGGTTGGTGTGAAGTGACACGATGTCGGAAGTTTCCAGTATTTCGTCGAGCGACTCCACTCGCCGGACGCCGTGGCGTTCGGCAAACTCACCGTCCCAATAGATGTCGTAGGCCTGCGTTTCCAGGCCGAAAGCTTGGGCGCGGATGGCCATTTCTTTGCCAATGCGGCCAAGACCGACAATGCCGATTTTCCGCCCCATGATCTCGTGGCCGGTGAGTCGCTTCCATTGGCCGGAACGGGTGAAATTCACCTCATCGACCAGGTTTTTAACCAAGGCCAGAAGGAGGGCGAAACAATGCTCGGCCACCGTTGTGTGATTGACGCCGGGGGTGAAGAGCACGGGGACGCCCAGTTCGGTGGCGGC
>JAJFLT010000130.1 GCA_021772555.1 Opitutales bacterium
TTTCAAAGCGCCATAGAGTGTTTTGATCGAACCGCCGGCGAATGGGTCGAGTTTTTTCGCGCGATCCGAACCGCTCAGCTCGAAGTGGAAAATGCCTATGAACCCGACATCCATGATGATGCCATTGCCGGCCTCGACTGGAACTCACTGACGACGGAAGAATTCCATCTCATCCCACCTGTCGTGGCACTGGAAAATTCCAAATCCGTAAACGGCGAATTGCTTGAGTCGCTTAACCGGTTATTGGACTCCGGGCGACCGGTCATTATTCTACTTACAGATGAAGCCAATGGTTTTGTCCCCGGAACGCCCCAAACCATTTTCGGAGCTACCCATGGAGGTTTGGCTGCAACTCTAACTGCTCGTGGAGACGCGTTTATCCTGCAATCCTCTTTGGCCCGGCCAGAACATCTTTTGACTGGCTTTTCCAAAATGATTGGCGCCTATCGGCCGGGTCTCGCCCTGGTCAACGTCCCCGATCCCGCGGAGGAGGATAAACTCGCTCTAGGCCTTCTCAATGCGGCTCTCGAAAGCCACACCAACCCCTGTTTTATTTTTAATCCCGACAATGGAAGCTCATGGAAGGATTGTTTCGACCTTCAGGGTAACCCACAATGCGAAAGCATCTGGCCGAAATACGAAATCAACATCGGAGATTCCTCTCAACCGGAGGGAATGGCTTCGGCTTCCATTCATTTTACCCTTGCCGATTACGCGGCTCTGAAATCAAACCAATTGTCGGATTTAACACTCATTTCATCATCCGACTGGACAGAGCATCAATACCCGTTAGCAGAATACCTGGAACGTTTGCCAACGGTAGAAAATGCCGCGATCCCCTACATCCTGGCAGTCGATGAAAAGGGTTCCCTCGCACGCGTCCTCGTATCCGACCAACTGGCTCAAGATTGTATGGAAAGAATTCGCGGTTGGCGACTATTGCAAGAGTTGGGGGGCATAAATAACGATTATGCCCTTCACGCGGTAAATGAGGCTAAAGAAAAAGTGGCTACCCAAAACGCCGAGGAACTCACAAAGCTTTTGAGCGACAAAAATATTGAGCTCGAAAAGATCCGTCGGCAGGCCGCCCGGGAAACTATTGAACGTTTGGTTGCAATGCTTCTTGGCGAATCGCCTCCAAACATTGCTGCCCTCCTCAATGAGGAAGCGCAAATCGATTTCGGCGCTATTGAAAATACTGTTGCCTCGGTTGCCTCCGATTCGGATCTGCTCAAAGAGCCGGATTCCTCTCAAACCAATAAGGAAAAAACGGAAGAACTCGTTTGTGAAGACCCCTATATCGATTCCGCGCTTTGCACTACTTGCAACGAATGCACCAACTTGAATTCCCTTCTTTTCAAATACAACGACAATAAACAGGCCTATATTGCCGACGCCTCAGCGGGAACATTTGCCCAACTCGTTAAAGCGGCTGCCAAATGCCCGGCACTCTGCATTCACCCCGGAAAACCACGCCCCGGAGATAAAACCGCAACGGCACGTTTAATAGATCAGGCAGCGCAATACAACTAACCCCAAACCTTCAAATCCCTACCGCTTTCTGATAGGAATAAACGAAAAGCAGTTCCCATTCCCGCATCTGTATCTTCCGCAAACATTGTTCCGCTTCCGAGGCGGTTCCGGAAAATTCTTCGCATAAATCGACAAAACGATAGGGATCCCAGACGAAATTAATTAAACTTTCGGGAAGAACTCCTGAATTTCCCACTTCGTCCACGCATCTACCGGTATCGCAAACTAACTGTTCCCAAACCTGGTGATCTCCCGTTTGGCGAAACCAGTATTTGGAATTCCCATAATCACCCTCTCTGCGGTGCATAATTCCATGCCAATAACTTCCCGTCGGACTCCCCACCTGCTGGCTGATCCGATGCGATTGGTCCAAATATCCATGCAGAAGCCATAAACCCGCTATACAACATTGCCCCATGGATTCATCTTCCACCGGTTTGTTTTCAAATGCCGTTTTCACGCTCAACCCGTACAGGTCATCATAAACGCTTTTATTGGGAAAACCGGCGTTAAGAGGCGGTAAAGCATAGGGCTTGGTCAAAGATCCCAACACAGAACCGAAATTTTCATTTTCCATAACTCAAATAAAACTACTGCCCATCTGTAATGATTTTAAAAATACCTCTCAAAAGTTCCTCCTCCTTCGAGATTCCCTCGGTGGGCTGAAGATTATCCCCTTCGGTCGGTGGCTCTGCCTCAATTGATTCTTCGTCCTCATCCGTGTTTTGCAAATCCACTCTCCTTCCCCCCGCCCCTAAAAAACCAAAAGTCGAACTTTTCAGCAAACGATCCAATTCCGATTTGTCGGGATTTCCCAACGTTCCTCTTATGACAAAGGAAGGTCCCGCATAATACTTATCTTCAGTTAGGGTATTTCGCAAAAGACCCAGTTCATTGAGCAAATAAGCGGCTTCGTTTTTTGCCCCCATTTGCGCTTCCAGAATCAAAGATTGATTGAGAAACGGCACCCCTTCCGCATAAGACACCCGACCTGCCCCGGTCAGGATGATGTCGGGTCCTCGAACAAAGAAATCCGTCAGTTTTATATTCAGGTCCGACCCTCGAATCGCTGCGATTTTCATTTGCTCATAGGAGATTTCCTGCAATAAAATCGAGGCCCGGTTCGCCGTATTTATCTCGCGTACTTTATCGCCCGCGAGAATATCCAGTCCGGCCAGGGCAAAAGAGACTGCCTGGCTTTTTTGATCCCTCAACGGCAACGCCCGGAAAACACCGCCAGAAGTGCTTTCCAGGAAAAAATCTCCCTGCGCCGTTTCCAGTAACCGGGGCAAGCTTTCCGCCTCGCCGGTTATGGTTCCCTTGAGGTTGAAAATTCCTTCCACTATCGGGTCATGGAGAGGATCGCCTTTTCTTAAAAATAAACCGGCATTAAATTCCGCTAATTCCAACCGGGCTTCCAAAGAATACGGTTTTCTATTGCTCGAAATAAAATCGATTTTGCCTGCCAAATCCAATGGGTTATGTGTCGTTCCGAAACTTTCCGTTTCAAATGACACTTGATGTTCGGTAACGTTTAATACCGCTTTTACATCATCCAATTGACCTATGCCGGGATAAATTATGCTGGAAAAATCGATGTTTGCCTCACCCGAATATCCGGCCCAGAAAGACTGCGATTCACTCAAGCGTTTTGATGGTGCGGCAACTCTCGGAGTTTCAGTAATTATTCTAGGCTGTGGCGTCTCCGCAACCGTATCGAACAAAGAGGTCAAGGTAACCACATCCACCAAAACCAGGTTCTTTCCCTGCACAGAAATGGTAAAATTCGCCCCCATTTCCTGCGGCTCAAGATTCATTGTCAAAAGCGCATCCGAGTCGCCTCCAACCCCTTGTAACGAAATGGGCGACTTCATCTTTACAAGACCATTCTCTAACGTGCCTTCTACTGAAACCACGCCGTGTTTAATAAGATGCTGAGGGGCACTCGACGCCTGTAAATCCCTAAATACAACCTGGCCTGAAAAATCATTACGATCGTTTGAATTAAAGCTGCCGCTCGAGGCGACCAATCCCGAATCGGCGATCGAATATTTGCGAAAAAAAGGCTGTCGGGCCAAATGTGCAATATTCAATTGAATATTACCGGAGGCTTTCTCTAGAGGAAATTTCCGATTCCAATCGAGACTCATTTCACCATTACTTTTTATGGACGTATCTTCCCCTGTAAATGCCTCCATCTCGCTCCAGGATAAATGCAAAGTATTTTGCTCAAACGAAAATTTCGGAATCAGGTTGAGGGAAAAATCCTTTAATATTGGACGTTCCTGGTTGTTCACAAAAATTCTGCTAAAAGACGATACGGAATCCGGCCTCGCCTCGATGCCGCCATTCTTTGAAATCAACTTAAAATTACCGGAAAAATGCCCACCGGAAAATTGATAATCGGGAATATAGGGATCTAATAGTTCCATCGG
>JAJFLT010000014.1 GCA_021772555.1 Opitutales bacterium
GTTAAGCCCAGCCTGGAGGATGGTGGAGTGCTCGTAATTGCCAATTCGGGGGCGGACCCAGTGATCCTCTCCCTCTTTCCAGCTTCATCCAATGTAACTTTCTTCGACGGCAACGACCCCGTGGGGTTGAAAAAGGACGGCGTCCTCATCGATTTGATCGGCACCCTCCTGGCGAACACCCAAGACGGCGCGTGGGGAAGCGGCGATACGACGACCAGGGACCACACCCTGCGCCGCAAAGAAAGCGTGACCGCGGGCGATCCCGACGGATTCGACGATCCGGCCGACCTTTCCGCCGAATGGGAAGGTTTCGCGCTGGACACCTTTGATGGCCTCGGCGCCTATCCGGGGATCAACACCGGTGGCGGTGGCGGTGGCGAAGACATCACGGCAGAGATCTTTGAAATTCAGGGCAGCGGAACGGCCTCCGTATTGAACGGCCGAATCGTCACTACAGAGAGCAATGTCGTCACGGCGGTCGCCGTCGATGGTTTTTTCATGCAAACACCGGCGGCTCGGGACGACGAAAATCCGGCCACCTCCAACGGCATTTTTTTATATACCGAGGACGCCCCGACGGTTGCTGTTGGCGACCTCGTGGATGTCACCGGCCTGGTGCAGGAATTTTTTGGCCTGACCGAATTCACCCTCGGACCAGTCGATGGCATGGATGGACCCATCATAACCATCCTCTCCTCGGACAACCCGCTTCCAGCGCCCGTTCAACTGGACGAGTCGAACCCTTCTCCCGATCCCGAATCGCCGATCAACTTCGAGCGTTACGAAGGGATGCGGGTGGCCGTCGCCTCGGGCATCGTAACCGGCCCGACGGACTTCTTTGGAAACGTCCAGGTAGCGGCTAAATCCACACGCACCTTTCGCGAACCGGGGGTTTTGTTTCCGGGCGATTCCGGCCGGCCGGTATGGGATGGCAACCCGGAGGTCTTCGAGCTGAACCCGGACGGGCTCGGGCTGGACGATGTCGAATTGCCCGCCGGAACCACCTTCGATGCCGCGGGTGTCCTCTTCCTCTCATTCGACATGTATCAACTGCTGCCCGAGGTATTCAACTACACAGCGGCGGATCTGCCGCGGACGGTGAGGGCTCCCAATGCCGGTGAATTCACCGTAGGCACCCAGAATTTCAGGCAGTTCGACGATGGCGACAGCGATTTCCCACTCCGCAGGGCAAAATTCTCCCTCCAAATCCGGGAGGTTTTACAAGCGCCCGACATCCTCGGGGTGCAGGAAGTGCAGACATTAAGCACCCTCACAAGCCTGGCCACGAAAATCCAGGAGGACGATGCCGGCATCTCCTATACCGCCTACTTGATTTCGACCAGCGGAGCCATCAATAATGGCTTTTTGGTCAGAGACACGGTAACGGTCGATTCGGTCACTGAGATGGGCAGGGATGAAACCCTATCGACCGGCGGAACCCTGCATGATCGGCCTCCGGTCCTGCTTTCTGGCAGTTATACTGGCGGGGACGACCCTTTCCCCATCAAGGTCCTGGTCGTGCACAACCGCTCGCTTATCGATTCGAATTTCACTTTTACGCAAACCAAGCGGCTGGAGCAAGCACAGTCCATCGCCCAAATGGTGCAGGACTTGCAAACGGCCGACCCCAGCGTGCACTTGATCGTTTGTGGTGATTTCAATGCCTTCGAGTTTACCGATGGCTTTGTCGATATGATGGGCCAAATAATTGGAGACATCACACCTGCTGACAATTCGCGCTCCGGCCCCGATTTGGTCGACCCGAATTTGATTAATCAAATTTTCCGGCTCCCCGTCGAGGAGCGATACTCCTTCATCCGGGATGGCAACTCACAGGCCATTGACCATATTTTGACCTCGATCACCCTCGATCCATTTGTCACTGAGATCGCCTACGGTCGGAGTAATTCCGACGCCCCGGCAGACTTTGACGAGGTGGCCGGCAACCCCTTGCGCTCCAGCGATCACGACGGCTTGGTGGCCTATATTGATACGGGCGCCGTTCCGGATATTTTCGGAGGGATTGATATTGCCGGTTTTGCGGGCTGGAAAGCCTCGGGCTGGTACCTCAATTATAATGTCGATCATTGGCCCTGGATTTACCATGACGAACACGGCTGGCAATTCGTCTTCGACGGCAGCACCCCGGAGGTCATCTTTCTGTTTGATCTCGGGCTGGACAATTGGATTTTTCTCAATCGATTTACCTACCGATGGGAATACCTCTTCGGCGATGGTACGGGGTGGGTTTTCACCTTCGACGACAACACCCCTGAGCTAAGGTTTTTCCAAAGACTCGACGACGGAACACTATTCAGCATCCCGCCAAACGCAGGAAATTAAAACCCGAAAAAACTCGGCAGCCACAGGCTGATCCAAGAAAATTTGGTGACCAGGAAAAGAGCAACGATCATGCCGCAATAAAGCGGAAGCAGGGGCCGGATGACCCCTCCGATGGTGGTCCCGCTGACGCTGCAGCCGACAAAAAGGATCGTTCCCACCGGTGGAGTGCAAAGGCCGATGCTGAGGTTCATAACCATGATGATGCCGAAATGGACCGGGTCGATGCCCATCTCCGTAACCACGGGCAAAAAGATGGGTGTGAATATGAGGACGGCCGGAGCCATATCCATAAAAATTCCCACACTTAGAAGCAACAAATTGATGAGCAGCAAAACCATCAAAGGATTTTCCGTCAGGGTGAGTAGAATCGCCGTCACGTGGTGGGGAATGTTCTCGTAGGCCATGATCCACGACATGGCCATGGATGCCCCCACCAGCAGCATGACGATCGATGTCGTGGCGGCGGCTCGTAATAAGATTTGTGGTAATTCGGCAATCCGCACTTCCCGGTAAACTAAAACGGACAGCACAAAAGTGTACAACACCGCCACGGCAGCCGCCTCCGTAGCCGTAAAGATTCCGGCCACGATCCCCCCGATTACGACAACGAGTAAAAAAAGGCTCGGTAAAGCCCGCATAAAACAACGTAGAATGGTTTTCAGCGGTAAAACCCCACTCTTGGGATACTTCCCACGATAGGCCATTATACCGGCGACCAACATGAGGGAAACGCCGATCAAAATCCCCGGCAGATAGCCGGCCAGGAAAAGGGCCGTTATGGACACTCCCCCCGCGGCCAGCGAATAGATGATCAATATGTTGCTCGGTGGAATGATCAATCCGGTGGTGGCGGCCGTCAGATTGACCGCGGCGGAAAAGTTTTTTTCATACCCTTCCTTCACCATACGCGGACCCATCACGCTGCCGATGGCCGAAGCCGAAGCCGCCGCCGATCCGGAGATGGACCCGAAAAGCATCGAGGCGAGAATATTGACATAGGCCAGGCCGCCCGGAAACGCCCCCAGCAAAGCTTTGGCGAATTCGACCAAACGCGCCGCGATGCCGCCCTTGTTCATCAACTCCCCAGCGAGCATGAAAAACGGTATGGCCAGCAAGGCAAAACTATCGATCCCGGTAGCCATGACCTGGGCCGCCGTGGTCAACGAGGCCAGCGGCGCTATGCTGGTCAACATGGTGGCCACCGTAGCCAAACCGATACTAAACGAGATGGGCACCCCCAACCCGACGAGGAGAAAAAAGGTCAGGGCCAATACAACGATGGGAAACCAATCCATAATTAGTACCTACCTCAATTTATTCGAAAGCGGCGACGGATGATTTATCCGGCTCCGTGCTATCCCCATCATCCTTGGGTGATGAACGAACGGTTTTCACCAGCGATAAACAACAATAATGGACCATGAGCAGGCCGCTCAGGGGCACTACGGCATAGACCCACCCCAGGGGCATCCGCATGGCCGCCGAGACCTGCTCGAGGTGAAATGATATATAAACCAGGCGCCCCCCGCCAATCACCATGCCAAACAGGGCAAAAGATAAAATGGCGACGTCGATGAAGATCAGCAGCGCTTTCTTTTTCAACCCGCGCAGTCGGGCCGGCAAAAGATCAACCCCGAGATGGATTTTCTGCCCCACACCATAACTGGCCCCTAACAGGGACACCCAAATGAGCAAATACCGGGCTAGTTCCTCCGTAAAAGTGCTAGCATCGCACAGGGCGTAACGGGAGAAAACCTGCCACAAAACATCGATCACGAGCACCGCCATGACCAGGCTGAGCATCCCTTCCAGAGCCTTGTCGGTGGCTTTTTTGACGGACGATGGATCGGTGATTTTCATTCCGTATCCTGAATCTGTGCGATTAAAGCGGATAATTCGGGCCGTTTCATGTAATCTTCATAAAGCGGCAGTACTTTTTCCCGGAAGAGCGCCTTGTCGGGAATGATGATCTCGACCCCGGCCTCGCGCACCGCCTCCAGCGCCTCATCGCTCGCCTGCTGCCAAATCTCTTTCTGGAAACGGTAAGACTCGATGGCGGCCTCCTGCAACCAAGTCTGCTCCTCCGCTGTTAATCGCTTCCAGATATGGGTGCTCACGACCAGGATATCCGGTACGGTGATGTGCTCATCCAGCGTATAGTAGCGGCACACCTCGAACTGCCGGGAAGTGAGGAGAGTCGGTGGATTGTTTTCCGCCCCGTCAACCACCCCCTGCTGCAATGCGCTGTAGAGTTCGCCCCAGGCAATCGGGGTTGCTGAACCGCCCAGCAGGTTGACTGTTTTCAAGGCGGTGGGGCTTTCCGGGGTTCGTATTTTCAGCCCTTTGAGGTCATCCGGCGTACGGATGGGCTTGTCTTTGGTGTAAAAACTACGGCTTCCGGAATCATAGTAACAAAGCCCCCGCAGCCAGAAATCCTGACATTCGAGAAGGAGTTTTTTACCCACTTCTCCCTCCAGAACATCGAAATAATGCTCCCGGTCGCGGAATAGATAAGGCATGGTGAAAACTTCGTAGGAGGGCGAAAAGCCTTCCAGCACCATGGTCGTGGT
>JAJFLT010000131.1 GCA_021772555.1 Opitutales bacterium
CATTGATAATACCTGCCAAATCGAGGAGGGCCTCAAAATGGCCCGCAAGCTCCTTCTGGACCTGGCCGAACTCGGTCTGCCGGTGGCCGGTGAAGCCCTCGACCTGGTATCTCCCCAATACGTTCAGGACCTTATATCCTGGACGGCCATCGGCGCCCGCACCACGGAATCGCAAACGCACCGCAAGATGGCCAGCGGTTTTACTTCCGCGGTGGGTTTTAAAAACGGCACCGACGGCGGCCTGGATGTAGCCATAAACGCCATCCATGCTGCAGCCAAAAGCAACAATTTTCTGAGCGTTGATCCCGCGGGGCGGGTTGCGGTGGTGCGGACGAAGGGAAACCCGCATACCCATATCGTTTTGCGGGGCGGGAGAGAGAAACCCAATTACCAACCTGATAGCATCGCCGAATGCGAGCGTTTGCTCAAAGAGGCCGGTTTAAACCCCGATATTATGGTTGATTGCAGCCACGCCAATTCCGGCAAAGACCCGGCCCGCCAGTTGGAGGTGATGGAAGAAGCCGCCCGCCAAATAGGAGATGGCAATCGCTCCATTATCGGGCTCATGCTCGAAAGCCATCTTTTCGAAGGCAGCCAGCCTTTGTCCAACGACCTGGCCCAACTGCGCTACGGAGTTTCCATCACCGATCCCTGCCTGGGCTGGCCGGAGACTGAAAAAGCTCTGTGGCAATTGAGGGAAAAATTGAAAACAGAGCTTCCTCGACGATTATAATTTTGATCGATGGATCAGGTTGTATAGACTGAAGAAATTGTCTTGCACTCGGTTGGGCCGGTGGAATAGATTGCGGGTAACACCATGTCTGATAACCAAATTACTGAACGGTTGAAGGACTTGCAGTTCTTCAGGGGGCTCAACGAGGAACAACTGGAACTTGTGGGGGAGCATGTCCAAGGGCATGTATTTGAACCCGGGGAGGTGGTTTTCGAGGAAGGCGATCCCGGCGATTCGGTTTATTTTATCATCGATGGCGAACTTGATGTGACCATGCAGTCCGATTGGGAGGAAGAGGTTAAGCTGGCCTCCTTGGGGCCGGGTCATTCCTGCGGAGAAATATCCATCATCGATGATTTGCCACGTTCGGCCTCGGTTACCGCCGTTACCCAATCATCGGTCCTTTCCCTGAACAAAAAGGGATTCGATCAAATCGTTGCGGAGCACCCCGTTATCGGCGTTATTTTGCTCAAAGGGTTGGCCTGGTTCTTGTGTGAGCATGTGCGCGAGTCTAACGAAAGCCTCTCCGATTTCCTAGAACCTACCTGACTTCCATAACGGGACGGCAGGCCGGTTTCCCAGGCAGTGAGCGAGGGAGCATTATCCCATTTCCAGAAATTTGGAATGCGGTGGCGGTTGAGGTAAAGATTCTTATCTTAATGCCGACATTAAGGCGTGGACAAGATACCGCACCGATTCCTATCCGCAGCCGGAAAATCCGGGACCAGAGCGTATCCGATGCACAGAACCTGGGCCGGATTTAACCTTTGGGGCAATAAGCCCCGGTTCAATTTATCACTCTTGATTGCTCCATAAAGTGATTATGAAAGAGTTACCCACCATACTGATCGTTGACGATATGGATTTGAACCGCTGCGCCTTGCGGGATTTATGCGTTATTCTCGGCTACGATCCGGTTTTGGCCGACGGGGGGCGAGCGGCCCTCGATATAATGGAAACTTCGCCGCCCGACCTCGTCTTGCTGGATATCATGATGCCCGATGTGGACGGCTACGTGGTTCTCGACAAAATGAAGGCCAAACCTGAACTGCGCAAGATCCCGGTCATCGTTATCTCGGGGGTTGGTCAAATGCGCAGCGTTGTCCGGTGTATTCAAAAAGGAGCCATCGATTACCTGCACAAGCCCTTTGACCCCATATTGCTGCGGGCCAGAATCGAAGCCACTTTGGACATCAAGCGGCTGCGGGATCGGGAGGAGCGTTACCGCATCAGGGTTGAGGAGGAAAAGAAGCGGGCCGATGATCTTCTTCGAGCGATTTTTCCTAACGAGGTGGTCACTCAATTAAAGGAGACCGGGGTGGTGAAGCCGCAGCGTCACGATAACCTGGCGGTGCTCTTTTGCGATGTCTCCGGTTTCACCCAATATTGTGAGGCCCTGGCCCCGGAAACGGTTGTCTCACATTTGCAAGAGATGGTGGAAGCGCTGGAAGAGATTGCCGCCCGCCACGAACTGCATAAACTGAAAACCATCGGAGACTCTTTTATGGCTACCTGCGGGTTGCTCCAGAAACAGGATGCACCCGTAATCAACTGCATTCGCGCGGGTCTCGAAATGACTAAAATAGTGCCTTCTCTGAGGGCGGGCTGGCAGGTTCGCGTAGGCATCCATATCGGGCCTGTGGTGGCCGGTGTGGTGGGCAACCAGCAATACCTTTTCGATATTTGGGGAGACACCGTCAACACCGCAGCCAGGATCGAGCAACACGGTGCCATCGGCGCGGTCAACCTGAGCGAGAAAGCCTGGCGGCAGGCTGAAGGGCAATTTTCGGGAGTATCCTCAGGGCGTATCCATGTGAAGGGGAAAAAGGAAATGGATATTTACCGGCTCTTTGGCTCGGTGGAGGAAACCCCCTTATCCATGCTCGAAAACGAGGACGTTCTTTATCCTTGCCCCTCTTCTGTGGGCACCTAGTTTGTGGGGATATCGGCCACGGGCGCTGCCCGTTACCCCGACCGAGACGTTCCCCGTGAAACTGATTGAGAAAACCGAAACCTCCCTCGAAGAGCTGGCTGCCGTCCGCGAGACCACCCTCTTCAACCAGGATCTGGCACCCATCCGCAATGTCGATCGGACATGGTCGAAATGGAATATTGCGGCGCTCTGGGTAGCCATGTCGGTGAGCATACCGACCTACACCCTGGCCAGCGGTTTGATGGCCCAGGGTATGAATTGGAAACAGGCCATTATCACCGTATTTCTGGGCAATATAATTGTCCTCATACCGATGACCCTCAATGCCTGTCCGGGCACCGCCTACGGGATTCCATTTCCGGTTTTGCTGCGCAGCTCTTTTGGGGTGTGGGGTTCCAATATACCGGCCATCATGCGTGGTCTGGTGGCCTGCGGGTGGTTCGGTATCCAAACCTGGATCGGAGGCATGGCCATTTACACCGTGGCCGCTTTGTTGATGGGCTTCGACCCGGCTGAGAGGGCCAATCTGCCCATCCTGGGCATTTCCGCCGGTCAGCTCCTTTGTTTTCTCATCTTCTGGGTCATGAACATCGCGGTCATCCTCAAGGGAATGGAATGCATTAAATGGCTGGAGAACCTCAGCGCGCCGTTTCTTCTGGCCATCGGTCTGGGTTTATTGGCCTGGGCATACCAGGTGGCGGACGGTTTCGGACCGCTGCTGAAGGAGGAGGATAAATTTGTCACTCGCGGGGAATTCTTCAATGCCTTTACCGCCGGTCTCACCGCCATGGTCGGATTTTGGGCCACCTTGTCACTGAACATTCCAGATTTTTCCCGGTTCGCCCGTTCCCAGCGGGATCAAATTATCGGGCAGACCCTCGGCTTGCCCCTGACGATGGCCTTTTATTCGGGTATCGGGGTTATTGTGACCAGCGCCACGTTGGTTGTCTATGGCGAAGCGATCTGGAATCCAGTCGAATTGATGGCCCGTTTTGACAATACCGGGTTGGTCATTTTCGCCCTAATCACCCTTTCCGTGGCGACTCTGTCCACAAATATCGCGGCCAATATCGTTTCCCCGGCCAACGATTTTTCCAACCTGTGGCCGCGCCGCATCAGCTTCCGCACGGGCGCTATTATCGCCGGGGGTATTGGATTGTGCATCTTCCCCTGGAAAATCCTGGAAAACGCCGATCGCTATATCGATGGCTGGATGATCGGCTACAGCGCTTTGCTCGGTCCCATCGGCGGTATTATGATCGCCGATTACTTTGTGCACCGGCGCCAGCGCATAAAAGTGATCGAACTCTACAAACCCGTGGGCGAATACACCTACACCCATGGATTCAGCCTGACCGCATTTGCTGCCTTGATCATCGGGATTCTTCCCAACGTGCCCGGCTTTTTGGCCAAAGTAAACATGATACCGGTGGAGAGCGTGCCCACGTTTTTTCTGGGCATCTACAATTTCGCCTGGTTCATTGGGTTTATAGTTGCCTTCAGCGCCTACCTTGCCGGAAAAGCATTTTTCGGACCGGCCCGAACCGGTCAAAACCCAAATTAATCAGTAAACCTTAAAATCGTTATTATGTCAGAATCAACCACTGCCACCTTGAATCTTCCTCCCTGCGACCATCAGCCCCGGCCCTATGAGGGTCCCTCAGCGGACGAGGTATTGCGCCTTCGCAAGCAATTTATGAATCCGGGAATCTTCCTCTTTTACAAAAAGCCGTTGATGGTTGTGGAGGGCTCCATGCAATACCTTTACGATGAAACCGGGCGTCGCTATCTGGATGGTTTTGCCGGTATCGCCACCGTCAGCGTGGGACACTGCCACCCCCATATAGTTGAGGCGGTCAACCGGCAAAATCAGATCGCCCAGCATACCACCACCATCTACCTGAATCCAAACGTGGCCCTTTTCGCGGAGGCGCTGGCGGCCAAAATGCCGGGCGACCTGAAAGTCTGCTATTTCGTCAATTCAGGGTCCGAGGCCAATGACCTGGCGCTGCTCATGGCCCGAGCCTATACCGGAAACTATGATATCATCGCCCTGCGCAATGCCTACCACGGAGGCAATGCGGCCGGGATGGCCCTGACCTCTCACAGTAGCTGGAAGTTCAATGTCCCCCATAGCTTTGGCGTGCAGCACGCCATGGCTCCCGATCCCTATCGAGGACTTTACGGTAGAGACGACCCCGAGGCGGGCCGTAAATATGCCGATGATGTCCAGCATTTGATCAAATACGGCACCTCCGGGCGGGTGGCGGCGTTTATAGCCGAGTCGATCCAGGGAGTGGGCGGATCGGTTGTCTTTCCCGATGGTTACCTGCGGGAAGCCTATCGTCATACGCGGGAAGCGGGCGGGGTTTGCATAGCCGATGAGGTGCAGACCGGATTCGCCCGCACAGGTGAAAAATTCTGGGGTTTCGAGCTGCAAGGCGTCATACCCGACATTGTCTGCATGGCCAAGGGCATTGGTAATGGCTGCCCCCTTGGGGCCGTCGTGACGACGCCGGAGATCGCCCAGGTGCTGGCCAGCCGCATCCATTTCAACACCTTCGGGGGCAATCCCGTAGTCTGCGCCCAGGGGAAGGCGGTTCTGGAAGTGATCGAACAAGAAAATATCCAGGAAAACGCCCTCAATATAGGCAATTATTTACTGAAGGGTTTTGCCCGTTTGCAGGAAAAACACAACATCATCGGCGA
>JAJFLT010000132.1 GCA_021772555.1 Opitutales bacterium
CTGCCCCGTTTTTTTCAGTTCCTCGTAGTTCGCCACCACGGATTTGCGGCGATTGACGTAAGATCTAGTAGCCGTTATTGTAACAACCAGAGATTGGAAATCCTCTGAACTAATATTCTCGGTCAACATCCAAACGCCGCTTTGCACCGAACCCCAACCTAAACCGTCTTGTTCCGCCTGAACGACGAATTGGTAAACGCGGTCCTCAGGGTTGATGGGTGCAAACCGCAGTTGGTCGGATTTCCCAGGCGACTTGAGTTTGCTGGAATCGCTACGCACCGTTTCCAGCCTGCCGGCATAATGGTTTTGCGGATCGATTTCAAAACGAACCGACTTATAAATATAAAAATCGGAAAGTTCCTCGTTATCCAACGAGACCACTTTGGATCCTGCCGGCACTTCAATAATTAAGCTTTTATCCGGTCTGGAAAATGCCAATCGGAGACTGTCAAAGCCACTGCCGACGAGGGATATTTCCGTTTCCGTAGCCAGTTTTTCCGCATCACGTGGGAGTACAAAAAGCACTGCGGCCTCTTCCGCCGCTTTTGCTTTGGAAGAAACCGAAGGTTGCGCTGGTTGCTCTCCCTGTGAAACCTCCTGCTTGTCGGGCTCTGCCTCTTCCGGCGATTCATTCCACGATTTTAACAAGGAAAAGGCCAACCAGGCGCCGAACCCTAGGAAGAGAAGAATAAAGCCGGCGATAAACAGGATATCTTTGCCGATGGTCGGCGTCGATATTGGTTTTTGATTCGCCATTTATAGAGACCGAGGGGTCATTTGAGGAGACTTTCAATTTGCTTGCTCAGCTTGGCGTCGGTTTCGCTACCGGCGGCTTTGGCCAGCATGTCGCGAAAAAGATTATGTTCCTCTTTCAAGGCATGGCCGGCCACCTTGTAGGAGAAACCACGTGCACTTGGGTCGGGGTGGGCCATACCGGTTTCGACGATGGTAATCAATTCCGGTTGCTCCCAGTTCCACCCGTCACGGATGCGGTGAAATTGCTGCACGGCTCTTATGACCAAGAGCGGTAGTTCACCATTGTCCGGATTGGCAGTCATAAAATCGGCCAGCCAGGCGACGGAGGCGTCCTTGGGTCCATCAATGCCCAGAAGACTGGTGATGGCCGTGCCTTGTCTCGAACGAGCGAACCGGTCGGGAGTTTCCGTTAAGTTTTCCACCCGATAAATCGTATCCTTATAATATTCTACAGCCCTGTCCGGGTAGGCTCGGTAGACATCGCTGAGCAACCTGCTTTCCACCCGGTCTTTTTCCCGTTGGGCAAGCTGGTTGCCGTCGCTTAATTCCCAAAGGCATTTCCACACTTCAGTGCGATAAGTTGCGTTCAGAAGGGTATTCAGGGCGTTGGAGTGCAGTTTCGAATTAGCCTTTTGGGCCGCAGCCGATTTAAGTATTTTTATTTCTTCGGGATCGATGAATTCGCTATCGAATTTATAACCGTTGAGCATGGCCTCTTGCAATCCAGGTTTGGCTGTGGCGAACTTACTCAGTGTCATCTTGCGGCCCAATGCGGGATCTTTTCTTTTCAGCAGATTGAAGATTTGCTCGGAAAACCGGATGTCCCTGTCGTCGACCCATACGGCATAGGGTTCAATCTCTTCTTTGGGCAGTTTTCGCAATAGAAGGGAGGCCATTTCCAGTCGACGCGGATCGCGGGGATTGTTGCCGATTTCGATGAACGCGCCTTTGATCCTGGGATTGGCGAGGTGATCCCCCAATTGCCTGGAAAGGTTGCTGCGAACATCATCATGACCACTTTTCAAGAGCCACAGGACCGGCTCCCAGTCTCCAAACCAGGGTTTGTATTGGATGGCTTCCAGGACTTGTTGCTGGTCGTAGAGGTTCGCCGTTTCCAGCGATTGAAGGAGCCACCCGGAGGATTCCTCCAAGCCCAGGTCCACTACCAATCCCATCAGCTCTCCGCGTCCGCTCCTTGAATCAATTTGCAGGGCGTTTTTTAGCTGGGCGGAGAATTTTTCCCGATTCAAGTAAGCCAGTGCCGTAGCCGCCTTCCGATCGACCTTTCCGTTATTTCCGAGAATAGTCAATCGTGCAGCGTCGAGCCCGGGAAATAATCGGAAAGGTGGCAGGTTGCTCAATTCTTGCTGCAGTTTATCCTTTAAAATTATGCGATTCTCAGCTTCCAGTCGATCTCCCTCGTCCTGCGAACGGGAGGAATCGTTGTTCAGGTAAAGGGTTTCCGGCGTGGGCGCATCAAGGGTAATTTCCGTTAATTTGTCCCAGGATGTCGGAATGGCGCTGCTGCCCTCGATTTTGAAACTCAAGGTCAACTTGTAGGGTATGACCGGGGGACTGCGGTTGCTGAACTGGCTGCCCCCGCTTTGAAATTCATAATAAGCCGATTCTTCGTTGGCCTGGATAGTCAATGTTTTCCAGGTGGCCTTTTGCTCCACCTTGCCGAGGCTTTTACCTAAAACGAGCTTGAAACCGTAGTCCGGTGCCCAGCGACCGGCCACTTTCTGCTCAATCATTTTTTCATATTTCGATCCTCCAGAGGAATCGAAAACCCGGAGCCGCATCCATTGCGGAGCCTTTTGGGCGCGTATTTTTTCCAGATCGCTCTCCCGGCGTTCATAGGATTGAGTTAGCGGCCTGAAATCCATGTCGCTGTAGCCTCTGACAAACCTTTCCACCTCTTCCGGTTTTATGTTCCCACCGCCGAGCAAGCCTCCGAGGTAGTCCAGTTCTTGCATGAGTATCCCAAGGTAAACGCCGTTGCGCAGTTTTTTCCAGTCGCCGACGGTCAGGTCCGGTTCCAATTGTTTCTCTCTGTGGTTTTGCAGGTATAGCGCGACATTCGTTGTCGATTCTCTGTAGAGGAGCCGTGCCTCCTCGTGTTGATGGTTGCGCAACGCCACCATTGCCTTTTCCAGCAGTTGATCGCTTTGCTGGAATACCTCCCTCGCTTTCCCTTCCTCCCAGGGAACATAGCCCTCGGCCTCATACATCATTTCCCGCTGCCGATTTCCCATGTAGCTGTTGAAAAAATAGTATACGCCAAAACAGAGCGCCACGGCGATTATTGTGCCAATTTTTTTGGGTTCCATCGTTTAAATATCGTCAGGGTTCCGGGATTTTTCAATGAGCATTGCTTGATCTTTTTATCAATAAGCGGTGGTCAATTTCTGGGTGTCCATTGAACATTAATAGGATCTTCGATCGGGACCGGTCCCACATCGAAACGCTCGGCCATCGTTGGGATGCCGGTGGTGAATTGCAGGTCGTAACGCGAGACCAGTGCGCCCAGGACTACGGCGGGCAGAATCCTGGCCAGGTTTTGACCCACACAACGGTGCTCGCCGCCTCCATAGGTTCCGTGAACGTCTCTTTCCGGTAATTTCGGGTTTTCAAGGAAGCGCCGTGGATTGAACTTACGCGGTTCATCATAATACTCTTCCAGAAAATGACAAAGCGTGTGCAGGTGGAGAACGGGCGAGTTTTTTGGCACATGGTAACCCTCGAATTCGAAATCGCGGGCCGCAAAACGTAGAAAAATAGGAACGGAGGGCCTCAAACGCTCGATTTCCAGGCAGGTGGCGCGAAGTTTGGGGAAATCGCTCATACCGGTAAAGCTGTCCGCGTTCCATTGGGTGAGTTCCTCGCGCAGTTCTTCCAGCCAATCCTTGTCC
>JAJFLT010000133.1 GCA_021772555.1 Opitutales bacterium
CGGGCAGATGCGACAAATCAAATCCGTTAACCACGGCCCCCGTTTCCATCTCGCCCAGAATGGCGAGCAAGTTTTGCAGGTTTCTCGGGCTGCGGTTGCCAATCCAAAGTTCCCGGCAACCTTTTCGCAAACAGTGGACGGCAGCCGCCCGGGCTGCGCCACCCGCACCCAGAATCATAATGATCTGACCGGAGATTTTTGCCTTCAATTCGCTCAAAAGCGCCTGTTCCAGACCAAACCCATCAGTATTAAATCCTTTATAGCCTTGATCTTGCCACAGCAAGGTGTTGACCGCGCCCATTTGTTTGGCGGCCGGATCTATATCTGCAACCAACTCGACGGCTTCCACTTTGTGCGGAATAGTCAGGTTCAAACCCCGAAATCCACGCGAGTGCATGAGGTCGAGGGCGGATTGCAGATTTTCGGGCAGAACATCGAATCGAAAATATTCCCACTCCCTAAACCTCTCATCATCCATCGCCATAACTTTTAGAGCGGCATTGTGCAGGGCCGGGCTGATGGAATGGTCGATGGGATGGCCGATTACGGCCAAAGAAACTTTCCCCGCCGGCCAACTATCCAGATCGGCAAGAGTGTAGGTGGTAGGCAGCCCGGGTCCCATAGGATCTGGCATTGTTTGCTTCAGGAATTTGCGTGGCGCCGGTAGGTGGCATCAAATTCATAGACAAAACCGGCAAACAAACGGGCGCGGACCTGACTATTTAAAATCGAGTATATCCGCGACAGATTCTGGCAGCAGTGGCAGAGTACCTCACCCACAGGCGAGGGAGCCAGAAAATCCTCACCCGCCCGGGAGTTGGTGAAAGAAAATATTTTTCTTGCTTCCCGTGGAGAACGAAAAGCGCCCCTGACAGATGCATCAATGTAAAAAATCTCGTCCTCGGTGAAACATCCGGCCAGAAAATGTCCGGAAAGGATTACCGGTTCCAATTGCAGCCCGCATCTTTGGGCGATGAGAATGTAAAGTATCGACAATGTGGTGGAATTGCCAATGCGGTTTTCCAGTACCTGGCTGAGGTAGTTGTTTTGCGGATCGTCAATATTCTCCTTATTGGCCCGAAAACCGTATTCGTGAAAAAGCACGCGATTGATGACTTTGCACTTTTCCAGCGAACTGCCGGGCAAGACAAAGAGTTCCCGGCAACGGGCACCGATAGCGTCGAGAAGAAAGCAGCAGTCGGCGCTGTCGATTTCCGGAAAGACCGTCCGATCGAGCAGTAGGCAACCCGTTTCCAGTTCATAGTTGAGGGATTGAATGAATCGAATAAATTCCTTGACCGTGTCCGGCCCCTGCAATTCCTCTAAAAAAATGCGCGCTTGCTCTTCCAAAATGCGGTTGCCGCTACGGAGAACTTTTTTCAACAAACCGGCGCCTGCTTCCTCCAATCGTTCCAACTCCTGCAGCAGGGCTTTTTGGACTACAGGAGAATCGTCATCCATTAAATAGATTAACGCCTCTTCTCTTGCTTTGGTTAGACTGGGCCCGATCACTATTTTCTGTCTATCGGAATTTTGATTTCAGGCAATGATTTTAATTACAAATCTCTCCAAGAAGGCGCCTAAAAACGAGAAAACCTCTCCCATAGGCCCACCTTGGGAGGAATGGAAACGACTATAAGTTTTCGCCATTCATCTGGGACCGAAGAGGGCGCTGCCTACCCTTACGCATGTGCTGCCGGCTTTTATGGCTTCCTCCATATCACCGCTCATACCCATGGAAAGCTCCGGCAATGTGACCGCAAAAGAACCGCACAACTCGTCCCGGAGCGCCCGCAGCCGCTCAAAGGCCGTCAATGCCACGGAGCGGTCCTGGTCGAGCGGAGCAATGGTCATCAAACCTTCCACCCGTATATGAGGGCAATGCAATGCCGCCTCCAGAAGACTGGCCGCACCGGCTGTGGCAGCGCCGAATTTTCGGGGGTCCTCCCCCGTATTCACTTGCAGCAACACCGGCAAAACTTTTTCTTCTTCTCCCGCAAAACGGTCGAGCGCGTTTAACAATTTTATACGATCAACCGACTGGATGCGGTCAAAGAGGGAGACGGCCAGCCTGGCTTTATTGGACTGCAGGTGCCCGATCAATTCCCAACGGACATTTGCCGCTACCAACGATTTTTTGCCAGCCGCTTCCTGCACCCGATTTTCCCCGATGGCGGCAAAACCTAAACGGGCGGCGAATGCAATCGCCTCCGGCGGGTGGCTCTTGGTCACGGCAAGCAGTTGAACCTCGGACGGATCCCGACCGCAACTCCGGCATACCCGCGCAATGCTTTGCCTGACCGAATGAGCATTTTTTTCAAATTGTTCGTAATTAATCATCATTTTAGATGGGAAGATTTAAATTGACTCCCATGGATATTAGATAAACTGATGTATGAAGCAGTATAAGGAATATTTATAAGCTAAACTCATGCACATTGAAAATTTCAAGATTTTTTCGGACCTGGTGGAAAGTGAAAGTTTTTCCCGGGCAGCCAAATTAAATGGCATCACACAATCTGCCGTCAGTCAGCAATTGCGGGCCATGGAAAAACATTTTAATGTGATTATTGTCGATCGCAGTCAAAAACAATTTAAACTGACGCGCGAAGGCGAGAAGCTCTACGGGAGTGGTCGTGATATTCTGCACCGCTACGAAAAGCTGCAAAGTGAATTGCAGGAAATGAAAAAAATCATCTCCGGCACCATCCATATTTCCACCATTTACAGCATTGGCCTGCATGAGCTGCCTCCCTACCTGAAAAAATTTCTGCATGTATTTCCATCCGTCAATGTTCGCGTCGAATACCGGCGATCCAATCTGGTGTATGAGGACATATTGCACAACTCGGTCGATCTCGGACTGGTCGCCCACCCCGGTAAAATACGCAATCTGGAGGTTATTCCTTTTTTAGAAGACAAGCTGATGCTTATCTGCAATACAGCTCACCCCGCAGCGGAGAAACAGGAAATTGAACTCGATGAACTTTCCAAGTTCAAATTTATCAGTTTTGATCCCGATATCCCCACACGCAAAGCCCTCGATCAGATTTTTCGTGAGGCCAAGCTGTCCATTGAACCGGTCATGGAGTTTGATAATATTGAGACCGTTAAGCGGGCCGTGGAAATCGGAGCCGGCGTGTCCATACTACCGGAAATCACTGTCCGTCAAGAAGTTAAACAGGGTCTTATCAAAGCGATTCCGATTAAGGGAAAGCAATTCACTCGTCCTCTGGCCATCATACATCGCAAAGGCAGGGTGCTGACACCGGCCATAAAAAAATTCATTACCACACTGACGGAAAATCCCTTTTCCACCGTGGAATTAGAGAGTGAAAAAAAAGGAATCAATATTCCGGGAGATCCCCTGCCCGTTTGATCAAAAGTGAACTTTCGATTGAAAATATTTCCGTTGCCCCTATATTAAGTAATCATTTGATACCTCTTCTTCCATGAACTGGCGATTCTCCATCACAACCCTCCTGGCGGCATTGGTTATTTATCCCCATTGCTGCTGCCTGGCGGGCGCCCACTCCGAACCGGAAATGAGTGGCTGCGATGTTGCCAAGGCCATGCCCGAATGCTGCCCGCCGGACAATTCCCCCGCCCCGGAGAAAGAGGAAGAGAAATCTTGTCCACATCAAGAGGGGAAACCCCTGCTCAAACAATCCGCCCAGACCAGGGATATATTAAAAACAGCGAGCCAAAATCTGTTTGTTTCACCCTATTTGCCATCAACTTTCAATGACTTGCAGCCGAGGCTTTCCTCATACACCACGATGGAAGGGCCACGGTTTCTGCGAAGCCCCCCTAGGCCTTCGCACCGAAAAATGCACTGTTCCTATCTCCTTTGATCCAGTCTGGAGATCATCGGGAAAGCATGGCTTGAGATTTTTTTTCCAAAATCTCGATTAAAGCCAGGCTTCCGCCAATTGCCGTCATCAACCGGTAATCTTACCGCGTACGCACAGCAAAAGAACCGTATTCAATAACCCGAACAATGGAACACTTTATCATGTGGAATAAAATCAACAGAAAAAAACAGCCCTGGACCGCCTGGATGGCGGGCCTATGCGCCCTTTTGCTTTACAGTGGGCCTGTTCGGGGAGAAGAGGCGGAATTTCCCAAAAAACTTCCCACACTCCATCCGGAATCAACCCTGTCGGAATACCTGACCTATGCGGCCTTGAACAACCCCAGCCTGGAAGCCGCCTTCAACCTGTGGCAGGCCGCCGTGCAGCAAATCGCCCAGGCCCGATCGCTACCCAACCCAAGGTTGAGCTACGCCGTGTATGTCAACGAAGTGGAAACGCGCGTCGGTCCCCAGGAGCAGAAGTTCGGCTTCTCACAGCAATTTCCCTGGTTCGGCAAACTCCAATTGCGCGAGGATGTCGCCGCCGAGGCGGCCAAGGTGGCCTATCAGCAGTATGAACAGTTGAAATTACAGCTCTACTACGAGGTTAAAAATACCTACTACGAATATTACTTTCTCGATCGCGGTATCGGTATTACAAACGAAAATATCCGCCTTCTCAAACACCTGGAAAGCGTTGCCCAGGCCAAGTCGAGGGCTGGCGCTCCCCTCACCGGAGCCATCCAGGCCCAGGTCGAACTGGGCAAACTGGATGACAGGT
>JAJFLT010000134.1 GCA_021772555.1 Opitutales bacterium
GCGACTCTCCGCCGCTGAGGGTGTTGAGCGGCTGGCCCAGCGGTAAATAACCCAGTCCAACATTTTCCAGGGATTGTAGCCGAAAACGAATTTTGGGATTTTTATTAAAAAATACAACCGCCTGGCTGACATTCAATTGCAGGATATCGGCAATGCTTTTATCCCGGTATCGGACGGTCAGCACTTCGGGGCGGAACCTGCGGCCTTCGCAAGTTGGACAGGTGACATAAACGTCGGCCATGAACTGCATTTCAATCCGTTCATAGCCCAAACCCTGGCATTGGGGGCAGCGCCCGTCGCCGCTGTTGAAGGAAAAACTGGAGGGGGAAAGTCCTCCCGCGACCGCTTCCCCGGTTTGGGCAAAAAGTTCTCGAATGGGGTTCCAGGCATCGCAATAAAGGGCTGCATTCGATCGCGGGGTGCGGCTGACCGGAGCCTGGCTGACGAGGACGATTTCCGAAAATTCTTCCAGTCCCGTGATTTTTCCAATTTTGGCCGGGTCTTCCACCACTTTTCCACGGTGGGCCAGTATTCCCTGGTATATGACGTTGTCTAAAAGAGTCGATTTACCCGAACCGGAAACCCCGCTCAGGCAAACCAGCCTTTGCAGCGGGATGTTAAAATTCAGGTTGCGAATATTATGCTTGGACACGCCGGAAAAACCCAGTTGGCCGGTTGGGGCGGCCCTTCGCCTTTTCGGTTTGCCATTGTCCACCGGGCGGCGGGCGGTTGGCAGGGAAATTTGTTCCTTTCCCGATAAATAGGCCCCGGTTATGGAATCGGGATGGCGAAGAAGCTCGGCCATTTCTCCCGTAAAAGTCAATTGGCCACCATCATTGCCGGGCAGTGGACCGAGTTCCAATATGCGATCGGCCGCCCGCATGATGGCCTCATCGTGTTCCACCACCACGACGGTGTTTCCGTTTGCGGCGAGTCCTTTTAAAATGGCAATGAGGCGGTCGATGTCCCTTGAATGGAGTCCCACCGAAGGTTCATCGAGAACGAACAGGGTATCGACCAGAGAAGTGCCCAGGCAGGAGGTCAAGTTGACCCTCTCCACCTCGCCACCGGAGAGGGAACGTGAGGAACGATCCAGATCGAGGTATCCGAGGCCGACCTGTTCCAGATAGCGCAGCCGGGAAAGGATGGATTCGGCGGCGATTTCGGTTTGGTGGTTGCCGGTCGGCTTGTGGTATTTTTCCACCAGTTCGAGCAACTCGCTGACGGGCAGACGGTAAAGTTGGGGCAGGGTCCGGCGCCGCCATTTCCAGTTGAGGGCCTCCGGCTGCAGGCGCGCCCCCTGACAATCCGGACAGCGGGTGTAAGCGCGGTATTTGGAGAGGAACACACGCACGTGCATTTTGTAGGTGTTGGTTTCCAGCCAGGCGAAAAATCGCTTCACGCCGTACCAGGCTCGTGGCCAAACCGCCTTGTCCCGGCCGTATTGGGGATCGCCGTCGAGGATGAAATCTTGTTCCTTTTCCGTCAGGTCGCGAAAGGGAACTTTGGTCCGAATGCCCGGTTTTTTACTGGCCCGCAGGAGGTCTTTCTGGCTTTCGCTGTAAACGGTTCCACCGAAAGCGCGGATGGCCCCCTCCTCGATACTGAGCCCTGGATCGGGGATGACGAGGCGGTAGTCGATCTCGATAATGCGCCCGAACCCGCGGCATCTGGGACAGGCCCCGAGGGGTGAGTTGAAGGAAAAAAGAGCGGGACTGGCAGGGCGAAAGGAACGGCCGCTGACGGGCGAATGGAGCCCCTCGGAAAACTTACCCAATTCTTTCCCCCGCGTATTTAAAAGTGAAATTTGCCCCTGGCCGAAATGCAGGGCCGTCTGAATCGATTCCAAAAACCGGGGTCGACTGCGCGGTTCCACTTTGAGACGGTCCTGTAAAACAAGGATAGTGTCTTCGCCCAAAGTCCCAGGATCGATTCCCTCTATCCTGGTAATCCCGTTTGGCAAAACCAACCGGCTGTAGCCTTGTTTTCGCAGGGAGCCAATAATTTCCTCCCAGGAGAGGCTTTTCGGACGGCTTACTGAAAAGGCGATCAGGACCGATCGATGGGACCATTCGGCGACCGTTTTTTTCCAGATCGATTCGGGATTGTCGTCCTCAATCTTTTCACCCGTGTCGGGATCGTAAAGGGTGGCCAGGTGGCAAAACCATATTTTAAAAAAATCCGTCAACTCGGTCATCGTACCGACCGTGGAGCGCGAGGTTTTAACCGTGTTGCTCTGCCCGATGGCGATGGATGGATGAATGTTTTCGATCTCGTCCACCTTGGGCCGGTCGAGCATTTCCAGGAATTGCCGGGTATAGGGGCTGAAGGTTTCGACATAGCGCCGCTGCCCTTCCGCGTGCAGGGTTTCCAGCGCCAGGGAGGATTTTCCGGAACCGCTCAAACCGGTCACGACCACCAATTGACCCAGCTGTAAATCCAGGTCGAACCCCTTCAGGTTGTTTTGCCGGGCGCCTCGCAGGCGGATGGTCTCATGGCTGCGGTTTTTCATTGAGTGGGACAATTTTTCTTAGGGCGCTTTAACACTTTGAGAAACGAAGATAAAAGATGGATTTTTGAGACAAAAAAAGGGCAAAAAGGCGAGGCGAATGGATATTCGTCGAGTTGATGAACACTTTTTTTGACCGAAAAGAAACTTTTACGCTGATTTGAGTCGAAGGGTTAACACGCCCTAAAATAGCCCACTAGTGTGTACCCGCTGCAACCCTTGGCAATACACTCACGAAAAAATTTTCAAATTCGTCAAATATCAGAAAAGACTGAAGGGGAAATCTTCGTCTTCAACCCGTTTTTTCTCCCAACCCAAATCGTAGTCATCGTCATCATCATGGAACCCCGAACGGACTCCCACAGACGGCCAAAGGGTTTCTCCCATTTGCGTGAAAATGGGCTTCCATTCTTCCAGGTCGTCAAAATCAGCCTTTCCGCATTCGCTGGCCAGACCCCGTATGAAAAACGAAACCAATTTTAACCGGGTGGCGACGCGTTCATCCGACGAAGACTCTTCATCTCCCTCCTCCAATAAAGCCGTCTCGAAATCCTTACGGGCGTTTTCACAGGTTTCAACCATGGGATTTTCCACGATGCCGAACCAATTTATCATTTGAGCGGTAAGGGGACGTTCGCGCAACTCTTTGGCGTAGGCGTAAAGGAGTGCCGCCACTCGCTCGGCTTCGGAACGATAACCGGAATCGGCCACGCTGACCCGTAAAAAACGGTCCGGATCGGGGAAAAACTTAACGGATTCGGCCACCGCCGCCAACAGCCCTTCCAGATCGCCGAAATACCGGTAGAGAAGCACCTTGTCGCATTCCGCTTCCCGGGCCACGCCGTTGATACCGAAATCCCTGAACCCGGTCCGGGTCAAAAGGGCAATGGCGCCATTTATGATCTTTTCTCTGGTCTTTTCTCTATTTCGTCTCGTCATTAAGTCACCCAACCGTGACAAATAGCCGAAGATTTGTCAAATTTTACCGCACATTGCTTCTATCCGAAAAATACATGGGGCTTGTCAACCAATCACCTTTTAATCATTTTAAAAAGCGAAACTAACAAGTCATGCTCCCCGAAACTCAATCAGACAATTCGCGGCCGCTCTTCTGGAAAGCCGGCGGTATGAGGCAACTGCGGATTCAAAAGGGCCAGGATTTGAAGCTCATCGCCAACCTGGATCCTAAATTGTGGGTGATTCTCAGTTGCCCCACCAAGGGCTTGGAATTCGACGAAGCCACCCTGGCCATGATCGACACCAATGAGGACGGGCGCATCCGTTGCCAGGAATTTATCGACGCCCTCGTGTGGACTTTCAAGAGGCTTAAAAATCACGACTCCTTGAGCAACGGTGAGGACACACTGCCCCTGGCAATTATTGACGACAGCCAGGCCGAAGGAGCCCGCCTGCTGCAATCGGCCCGGCGAGTCTTAAGCAACCTGGGCAAGCCCGAAGCGACGGAGATCTCTCTGGCGGACACTCTCTCGACACACGGTCAGGATCAGCGAGGGGCCAAGCAGGCCGCCCAGCAGGAAACCGGCCCG
>JAJFLT010000135.1 GCA_021772555.1 Opitutales bacterium
CTTGGGCAGCGATGCGCGAACAACTTTGGCGGTCTTTCCGGTATCGACGAGATCATCGATGAGGAGCCACCCTTCGCCATCGCCCTCGATGTCCTTGAGCACCTTGATATCACCCTGTGCCTGCCATTCGTAGCTGCTCACGCAAAAGGTATCGACCAAACGGATCTCCAGTTCCCGAGCGATGATGGCCACCGGAACGAGGCCTCCCCGAGTAATGGCGATGATCCCTTTCCATTTGGCTACATCAATCAGCCTCCAGGACAAGGCCCGGCAATCTCTTTGCAGTTGGTCCCAGGAAACGGGAAACGTTTTGATATAGGATTCGTCGCTGCTCATCTTGCGCGAACTTTAATCAATTCATTTATCAAGACCAGAAAAAAGCGGGGAATTTGTGGTCGAACGTTATAACTTAGGAACATTGGCTCTAGCCGTCCTTGCTTCCAGCATCTGATTCTGCCTTCTTTTCATCTGGATCAACCGGCATTCCCTCTGGGATGAATTCTTCCTTCCCCTTCGATCTACCAAATGCAGATCCTTCGGGCGATTGAAGCAAAGGAATGATGGTCGGATCGTAATTGCACACTGTATTCACTTCATAGATCGCCCAATGATCTGTGTCGTCTACATATTCTTGATCCTCATCTCCGGCCATAAATATCCATCCTGAGGCAACGGACTCTGTCGAATCTTCTCTATACATGAACCCTACTTTCTCTCCGTCCACGAGAATTCTATCGGTCGCAAGACACCCTCCCATTCTCGGAATCAACTCCTTTATATCCTCAGAAGAGAGGCAAAACTTCTTTTCTCGGGGATTCATTCGTTTTAGCTAAACTCTGTCATAATGGGGCCATTTCCATTCAGGAACCGCTCAATCCGAGACGCTCCCGGCTGTAAACCTTAGCGTTGATCCGCTCGCACCAATCCAGGTTTTGCAAATACCATTGGACGGTGGCGGTCATGCCGTCCGCAAAATCGTAGCGCGGCGACCAAGCCAGTTCCTCTTTCAATTTCCGGTAGTTCATGGCATAACGCCAGTCATGGCCGGGTCGGTCGGCGACAAAAGATTTCAGGGATTTGCGGGATGCGCCGGTCAGTTGCGGCTTAAGCTTGTCCAATACATCGCAAAGCCAATCGACCACTTCGAGATTCGTTTTTTCAGCATCACCGCCAATATTGTAAACCTCGCCCGGCGTGCCCTGATAGAGAACCTGCCAGATCGCGTCGCAATGGTCTTCCACATGGAGCCAGTCCCTGACATTCCGCCCGTCCCCGTAAATGGGCAGAGTTTTTCCCTCCAAGGCATTGAGGATCATGAGGGGAATCAGTTTTTCCGGAAACTGCCAGGGGCCGTAATTATTCGAGCAGCGTGTGATGACGACGGGCAATCCGTAGGTGTGATAATAGGACCGGAATATGAGGTCGCCAGCCGCCTTGGAGGCCGCATAGGGGCTGTTGGGGGCGATCTGGGTTTGTTCCGTAAATGGAGGCTCCTCCGGCCCGAGGGAACCGTAAACTTCATCCGTCGATATATGGAGCGCGCGAAAGCGTTCAGCTTCGGGTGGTGGCAGCGATTTCCAGTAACGACGCAAGGCGTCGGCCAATCGCAGGGTTCCGGTGACATTGGTGGCGAAAAAAGGCTCCGGTGAATCGATGGATCGATCGACATGGGTTTCGGCCGCAAAATGGACCACCCGGTCGATAGCATGCTCGGACAAGAGTTTTTCCACCAAGGCGGAATCGCCGATATCCCCACGAACGAAGCGGTAGCGGGGGTCGTCACTTAAATCACTTAAATTCTCCTCGTTTCCGGCATAGGTGAGCTTGTCCAAGTTGACCAGGGAATCGTCCGGATCAAGGTAAACAGAAAGGCATTTCCGCACGAAATTCGTGCCGATGAAACCACAGCCTCCTGTTACTAGCAGATTCATTTTTCCAGTGGGGCCGTGGAGGCTACTTCCGGTCGCCAATTTTGCAGGGCCCGACCAATGGCTTCACGAACCGGCGTCAGTTTTATCCCCGCCTCAATTATTTTAGCGCTGTCGAGAACGCAACTGGAGCGGGGAGCTTTGGCCGCCGTTTGCATGAAATCATCTTCCGAGGCGAAAAATTGCGGCTCCCACTGGCGCACGCCACTGGCCCGAATGATTTCGACGACCTCCCGTGTAGTCACGCTGCCTGGATTCGTCACGTTGTAAGTGCCATAGGGAAGTTTTTTCTGCATGCATTGCACAGTTGCGGACACAAATTCGCCCAGGTGGGAGAGCGAATTTTCCACCTCCAAAAGCCTTTCGTAACGCATGAGCTTGGCAAGGTAGTTGCGGACGTTGTCGTTTTCATCAAAAGGAATGCGCAGCCGCCAGATGTAGCATTGCGGCGCCGAAGCGAGGACTTCTTCGCCCAGGGCTTTGCATCCGCTGTAGAAACTGCAATTATTTTGCCGAAATGAGAAATTGGGCGCATCATCCTCGGTAAAGCCGGCTCCATCGGCCCTACGTCCGCTATAGAGACAACCCGATGAAACGTGCCCCCAGGGAATCCCAGCCTCGGCACAGGCTCTGGCCACGACGCCGGGCAAGACGGTATTGCCGAGAAGGCAATCGGCCTTGTTATCCTCGCAAGCATCCACGTTGGGTTTGCCCGTGTAGCCAGCCGCGTTGATTAAAAAATCCGCCCTGTTTTGATGGAGAAAATGCGCCAATTGAACGGCATTTATAGAATCGATTTCCTTCCGCCCAGGGGCGGCAAAGGCCAAATCATGACTCTGCAAATAACGTCGATAGGCGCTCCCAATGTAACCTTTGCCTCCGAGCAGAATAATCATAGCCAAAAATGGACCACCCCACTTTGTTCTCCTTTATAACCGTTTCGCGGTGCAATCATTGTTGGGGCCACAATAAAAATTTGCGGAGGGGAAACAATTCCTTAATGCAAAAAATTTCCTCCCACGGGAAACTGTTGCCAATTCTCAGGATGAAACGGTCGGACCCGCAAACGGAATTCGGGCATCACTCACTGGGAAACAGGTATGCCCTCTTCTTCATCAAATTTGCAGTAGCTTTCATTATTTTCGCATTGCTGGGGCAACCCGTAAAACAAGATTTCCCGCCTTTGGACGATAAACCCCTCCGTTTGTTTGGGGGTTGCCTTCTTTTTCATCGCTTTCATGTTAAAAACCCGGCCGCATTGGGTGCAAATCATCCGCGAAAAACTATTGGAACTACCTGCTGGCTGATAACGGGGCGGCTGGCCGGGAATTTCCACCGACTCGATTTCCCCTCTTCGCATCATATCGTTAATGCACCGGTAAACGGTGGCGATTCCCATACCGGAAACATCACGGCTGGCGAAGCTAAATATTTCTTGAGCATTCAATGGCCTCCGAAATTCCGCCAAGACTTTTCCGACAGCAGATCTCTGCTTCGTTTTACGCAACTTCTGGAAAGTTTTTCCCATTTTTAGAAAAAAATACTTCTTTTCGGAAAAAGACTTGGATGGGTCTCGTCTGTCAATCAAATTTGTAATAAAAGAATATCGTAAGTAATTCATATCAAGGTAAATACATGCTATGGAGCGTTTGTTGCTTACCCTCAGCAAGTAAGCAGGAGAGAACCGATATAAACCTGCTGAGGGATCGGCAGCCAGGATGCGGCGGCAGATCAGATGGCACTCTCAGGCAGCATCTTCGGCAGCTTTTTTTTGCCGATCCTTTTTAATATTTTCCTGGCAGGCGCCGAGGGTTTCCAGGAGATTATGCAAACCATTTTGCCCGAATATCTTAACTACATTTTCCTGGCCCTGTTTCCAAAAAGGGAAGGCATTGACAAGAATTTCCTCGCCCAGGGACGTTATGGATACCTGCCGTGTGCGCCGGTCCGGTCCTGGTTTTACCTGAAGGTATCCTTTTTCAACAAGCGGCCCGATGTTTCTGCCAAGAGCCGACCGATCCGTCACAAC
>JAJFLT010000136.1 GCA_021772555.1 Opitutales bacterium
TCTTTGGCCCGGTCGATGGCCAATTGTTCGGCCACGTCCACGTATTGGCAGCCGCCGTACCAGCGCCGACGCGGATAACCCTCAGCATATTTGTTGGTCATCACACTGCCCTGGGCTTCCAGAACCGCTGGAGAAGTGAAATTTTCGGAGGCAATCAATTCCAGGTGGGTTTGCTGTCGTTGAACCTCCTCCTTGATGGCCGCTTGTATTTCGGGGTCCACTATTTCCAGGGACTGGTTGTCGAAAGTCAGTTTGTCCGTAGTCATAACGTAATTTGCGATAAGTTCTAAAATCTTGGCCGTGTCTTGGTTTACTTGAGATTGGGAACGAGTTTTTCTCTTAAATATTGGACGCATGAAGGGATGGCCTCGACCAGATTATCCCGGCAGTTTTCATAGGCTTCAAGCTGCATGCCGTAGGGATCTGGCAATTGGGTGCTGGCCGGAGGTTCCATAAATTGGCGGAAGAGGAGCACCGGCGCCTTTAAATTGGGGTAAAACTCTTTTAGTAAGTATTGATGGGAATCGGTCATGCAAAAAAAGACGAGAGAGTTTTCGACAATCTCCGGGGTCAGGGAATGGCTGAAATGGTCGGAAAGGTCCAGGCCGACTTTCTTGAGGGCGCGGACAGAATTTTCCGAAGCCCGTTCTCCCTCATAAGAAGAGACCCCTGCCGAGATTACGGAAATGGAGCGTAGGGGCTCATCTTCGGCCAACAGGGCATGTGCCAGAAGCCGTTCCGCCATGGGGCTGCGGCAGGTGTTCGCCGTGCATACGCAGGTAATGTATCCGGAAATTTTCGCCATGGTTGCAAACTCGAAATGTGGCGCACTTCACGCTTGTTGTAAAGAAGCAATCCCGGCACGGTCCCGTCATTGCAGAATGGAAACAGGGCATTCTAAAATAACAATTGGCGCCTTTTAAATTGTGTTTTAGAGCTATCCACTTTTTTTTCAAAGGCAACTTATATGCGGATATATTTCATGGGAGTTGGTGGTGTTGCTATGGGCAACGCAGCCATAATGCTGCAAAGCCAGGGATGCGAGGTGAGCGGTGCTGATAGCGGCGTTTACCCGCCCATGTCGGATGCTCTAGAAGAGGCGGGCATCCGGTATTTTGAAGGTTTTGATCCCCGTCGTTTGGAATCTCTGGGCCCGGACCTGGTCATCATCGGAAATGCCCTTTCGAGGGGAAACCCTGAAGTGGAGTGGTTATTGCAGACCCGTCGATTTCCTTTCACTTCATTGGCGGCATTTATCGGCCAGCGGTTTTTGGAAAACCGCAAAAGCATCGTCGTCACCGGCACCCATGGCAAAACGACGACTTCGTGTCTGACGGCGGCTCTCCTGCGCGCTCATGGCCAAGATCCCGGCTACTTCATTGGCGGCATTCCTCTCGACCTGCCCGGCGGGGCGGCTTGCGGCGGTCCCGGTGATCCTTTTGTCATTGAGGGTGACGAATACGATAGCGCCTTTTTCGACAAACGCAGCAAGTTCATTCATTACAATCCCGACATTTTAATTATCAACAACCTGGAGTTCGATCACGGCGATATTTTTCGGGATTTGCAGGATGTGCAAAGAAGTTTCGACCACCTCCTGCGACTGGTTCCCGCCAATGGCTGTATCCTGGCCAACGGCGACGACACCAACCTGCGAGAACTCCTGCCTTCAGCCTGGACGCAAACCTTTTTCGTAGGCGAGGAAAGCAGCAACGATTTGCGCATTCTCGATTACAGGACTGAAAATGCGGGTTCCTCTTTCTCACTGCAATGGCGAGGGCAAACGTGGGGCCGGGTGTCTTGGGGACTGCATGGCATCTTCAACGCCCGCAACGCGGCCATGGCAGCCCTAGCCGCCGCCCTGGCCCTTGATCCTGAAAATGTCACCCAAATGTCTCCGGCACCTCTTGCAGGAATAAAAGGGGTCAAACGCCGCCAGGAAATCTTGCTCGAAAACGAAGACCTGGTTGTGGTGGAGGACTTTGGGCACCATCCCACGGCCATTGCCCACACGCTCGAATCCCTGCGCCTTCGTTATCCTCGCTGTCGTTTGGCCGCCTGTTTTGAAGCACGCAGCAACACCGCCCGATCTTCGGTTTTTCAAACGGATTTTGGCGACGCCCTGGCATTGGCCGATAGCGTCTTTCTAGGGCCCGTCCATCGTTCCGAAAATTTGGCCCCCGGTCTCGCCCTTGATACCGGACTATTAGTGGCAACTCTTCGCCAAAAAAGTATCGACGGGCGGGCTTTTGAAACCAACGACGACCTTCTCGTAGAGGTTCACCGTTTCTGCCTTGAGGCCCGGCGCGAAAAACTCGTCCTCTGTTTTTTCTCCAATGGTTCCTTCGATGGAGTGATGGAAACCCTGGTCAACCGATTGCAGAAAATCGTTTCGGCGTGAAAGCGAATCCGGGGATGGAGGAAGCGACCGGCCTGGAGGAGGACATCCACGATTTTCTGGCTTATTGCGAACTGGAAAGAGACCTTTCTCCCAACACCAGCAAGAGTTATGAAAGTGATCTGTTTCAGTTTGCCGGGTTTCTTGCGCAAATGAGGGTAGGTGAGTGGTCCCGGGCGCGCTCTGAACACGTTGCCGGTTGGATCAATCATATGAGCGGCGAAGGATTCGCCGTGGCCAGTCTGGCCCGAAAATTATCGTCGCTTAAAATGTTTTCCCGCTACCTCCTTCGGGAAAAGAAATGCGGCGAAGATTTCACCGTTTTGCAAGATGCGCCGCGGACCAGCCGAAAACTTCCCAATACCTTGACGCGGGAGGAAATCGAAAGTCTCCTGGCGGTTCCAGACCTGAGTACGCCCCAAGGGTCCAGGGATCGCGCCATTATGGAAATGGCCTATAGCAGTGGGTTGCGGGTTTCCGAAATCTGTTCACTGGAATTGCAAGACATCGATTTGGAAAATGGTTTCGTGCGCGTTCGCTCCGGCAAAGGCAGGAAGGACCGGGTGGTGCCCTTGGGCGGTCTGGCTGTGGACGCCATCGATGTCTATGCCACGGCGGCCCGCCCGCGATTGGTCAAACCGCATACCGGGAGCGCCTTTTTCCTGAGCAATCGGGGAAAGGCCATCTCGCGTAAAACGGTATGGTTGTGCATACGGAATTGGGCGCGACGAGCCGGCCTTCCTTTTCCGGTTAAACCCCACGACCTGAGGCATTCATTCGCCACTCATCTGCTCGAGGGCGGTGCCGATTTGCGGGCCATCCAGGAAATGCTGGGGCACTCCGATATTTCTACCACACAAATTTACACTGCGGTGGAAAAAGAGCGTTTATGGGAACAGCACGCCCGCTTCCACCCCAGAAAATAATGCGCCATTGGTTAGAACCTATCTCAAATTCGAAGATAGCAATGCAGAGAGCCAATATGTGTTATGAGCAAGGCGCGTCGGGACTTGCCGGGCTGGAAGCCCTGGTGTCCCGATGGAACGCCGCAGGGGCCACCGTGGCGCTACAAACATCATTCATCTGCGAATTGAGATAGGTTCTAATGGTCGCGCCTGCGGTTCAGCAATCCCATGACCAGAACCACGCAAATTGAAACCGCCAAAATAATGGCGGAAAGTATCGCCGCCTGAGTCATTTCACCCGCTTCGACGGAAAAGAAAATGGCTATGGGAGCCGTTTGCGTCTGCCCCGGGATATTGCCTGCTATCATGAGAGTAGCGCCAAACTCACCCAAAGCTCTCATGAAACAGATGACCAGACCGGCGGCCACCCCGGCCCAGCTCAACGGCAGCATGACCTGCCATAGGATGCGCCATTCGCTGAACCCGAAAATGCGGGCTGCGTCGAGGAGCGCGGGATCGATTTGCATGAAGGCGGCCCGCAGGGTTTGATACATGAGGGGGAAAGATACCATGGTTGCGGCCAGAACGGTTGCGGGCCAGGAAAAAACGATGTTCATGCCGATGAGTTCGAGAATACTGCCGATCGGCGATTGGCGACCGAAAAGCAAAATCAACCCGAGACCAATGACGGTCGGGGGTAAGGCCAAAGGAAACATCAATATACCATCGAATATTTCGAAGCTCCGACTCTCGAAGCGCAAACGCCAGCGAGCCGCCAGCGCTCCCAGGACGAAAACAATGAGGGTGGCGGTGGTGGCTGTTTTAAGAGATATCCAGAGCGGTGAGAATTCCATTGTTATGTCAAAACTCGGATGCCGGGTTTCAGGATGCAAGATACTGTAAGCAGGTTTCAGGTGTCAGGATGCAAGTTACAAGACTTTTATAGTATTTGTCTTATATCTTCGGTCTTCTGCAATCCACTTCCAGCATTATCGACCCCCGAAACCTGTATCATTCCACAATCCCGAATCCATGAGCGCTGAAGATGGCCTTGGCACTTTCGCCGGTTAGAAATTCCATGAAACGGGTGGCAATTTCAGGTTTCCCGGTTCCATTCACCATTCCGATTGGATACCGGATAGGTGAATGCAATTCGGTTGGAATTTCAGGGCCTATTAAAATATGTGAAGATTGTTTCACATCGCTGGCATAGACAATACCGGCGTCAACCAGACCGGATTCCACATAGGATTTCACCTGCAGGGCGTTTTTCGAGTAAACCATTTTCCCCTCCAACCGATTCCACAACCCCAGCTTTTGCAACGCCTCCTTCGCATAATATCCGACCGGGACGCTTCGAACCTCCCCGATGGCAATTTTGCCTACGGAGGACGATGATAAATCGTTAAAACCCTCCAACCGTTTTCCATCGGCAGGGGAGACCAAGACCAGGCTGTTGGTGAGCAGAACTTTTTCTGTTTCCGGCCTGATTAAACCCGATTGAACCAGTTTTCTCATTGGAATTTCGGCGGCGGAAATGAACACGTCAACCGGCGCGCCGTTCTCGATTTGGCGGCTGAGCGATCCGGAGGCGCCGAAATTGAAAGTCAGGTGGATGCCGGGAAACTTTTTTTGGAAATGGTCGCCGATTATAATCAGTGGATCATGCAAACTGACGGCTGCCGAAACCGTTAATTCATCCCTTTTTCCACAACCCGAGAGGATAATGAAAGCAATCGCCAAAAAAAATGCCGCGAGGGAGAACTTCCTCATTTTGATAATGAAGTCCTCATGGCGTCGTTAGAGACATGCCGTTGTCGGAGGCTTTTAAATTTAAAATATAAGGAGCCGCTTGCTCTGCCCATTCGGTCGGGCTGCGGTAGTTCGCCGCCGATTTTTTGCCGAAAGTGCTCTGCAGCATATCCGTGTTGACCGGGCCCGGACTGAGGGGAATTGCGGCCATGCCGGTGGGAAGTTCTTGGGCGAGAGCCTTGGTGAGGCCTTCAATTCCCCATTTGGCGGCACAGTAGGGCGCGATTTGAGGATACCCGACACGCCCCACGCCGGAGCTGAAATTGATAATGATGCCTCTCCGCGCATTTAACATGGACGGCAGAAAAGCCCGCAGCATTTGGTTCGTTCCTTTCAAACCCACGTCGATAACATTGGAAAATTCCTCCGCCGGAACCTCCCAAAGCCGATTGTTTTTATTAATGACCCCGGCATTGTTGATGAGTAAATCCGGGGCTCCGTATTTTTCCAGGACATCGTCGGCCCAACCTTTCACCACCGGCCAATCCAAAACGTCAACCGCTTGGACAATATGGGCCGGGCCAAGTTGTTTGCCCAAATCCCTCAATCTGCCTTCGTCCCTGCCGCAACCGGCGACGGTATGGCCGAGAGCGGCGAATTTCTCGCTCAAAGCACGCCCCAGCCCCCGGGAAACACCGGTAATAACGATTATAAGTGATTTTTTCGAAATCATGGGTCTTACCGTATCATTTGGATTATTAAAAACATGTCCTAAGATTTGCCTGAAATTCACATGTAAATAAAGGCAAAAAGTTTTCACTTGCCATGCAGCAACGTGTTTGCCGCCATAGGGCCATGGAAATTATTTTCATGGGAACCGGTACCTCCCAAGGTGTCCCCATGATCGCCCACGATGCTCCCGATCTCGATTTGGAAAATCCCAAAAACTGGCGCACCCGCCCCAGCATTCATGTGGAAATGGACGGCTGCCATATCCAGGTGGACGCCGGCCAGGAGTTTCGCATTCAGTGTTTGCGGGAAAACATTCGCCAGGTTGACCATTTCATTTTAACCCACCGGCATGCCGACCACATCATGGGCATGGATGATTTGAGACGATTTTGCACCTTGAGGGAATCCCCCGCGCTTCCGGTTTACAGCACCACCGATGGGCTTCAATGCATCCAGAACATTTATCCCTATGCGATCAATCGGACCAAGCCGATCAACCGTTTTTACCCTGTTTTTCAATTGCTGGAGATGCCCGCCGTTCTTGAACTCGATTGCGGCCGTATTCACTCAACCCTTCTGCCTCATGGGCCGGTCGATACTTTGGGGCTGGTCTTTGTCGAGCGCAGTTCAGGAAAAAAAGCGGTTTATTTTACGGATTGCAAAGAAGTGCGGCCAGATCAGCGCGAGATGGCCGGAAATGCCGATGTCGTCATTCTCGATGCCCTCCAACCGAGAAAACACCCCACTCATATGTCCATCGATGAGGCGGTGGAAACGGCATTGGATATCGGTGCGCCACAATCTTATTTCACCCACATGGCGTTTCCGGTAGACCATGAAACCGTGGAACGGGAGCTTCCCGATGGTATATCATTGGCCTACGATGGGCTTCGGGTAATCCTATAGGCGGATTTGGGGAAATTCGTTTTCGCTTAGTTTTATTGGTTGGCCGCTTTTGAAGCCGAATCGAGTGACTGGTTTTGCCCCGGACTCTCCTTCAGTTCCTCAACCACCCCGATTTCGCGGTATTTATTGTAGCGGTTTATTTTCAGCGCTTTGGAAGAAAAGGCCCTTAACTCCTTCAGGTGTCGGGATATCGCTACGCGAACATTTTCACTGGCCTGTTGAGGATCGCAATGAGCGCCCCCGAACGGTTCCTGGATCATTTCGTCCGCCACACCCAAGTGGCATAGGTCTGCGGCGCTGATTTTCATCGCCTCGGCCGCTTTGGGGGCGTGCGCCCGGTCCTTCCAGAGGATCGCAGCCGAGGCTTCCGGGGAAGCCACCGAGTAGTAGGCGAATTGTAGAATGAGGATGCGGTCGGCTATCCCAATCCCCAGGGCGCCACCGGAACCGCCCTCTCCGATGACGATGGAAATGACCGGGACGGGCAGTTGGCTCATCTCCAGCAGATTCGATGCGATGGCCTCTGCCACATGGCATTCCTCCGCCTTGATGCCCGGATAGGCGCCGGGTGTATCGATAAATGAAATCAAAGGCAGCTTGAATTTCGCCGCCGTTTTCATGAGCCGGTTGGCCTTGCGGTATCCCGGGGGCTGGGGCATGCCGAAATTTCGCCGCAGGTTTTCTTTGGTTCCACGGCCTTTTTGTTGGGCCAGCAACATGACCGCCTTGCCCTCGAAAAATGCCGTTCCGCCAATGAGGGCATGGTCGTCGCCCATTCTCCGGTCTCCGTGTAATTCTTGAAAATCGTTAAAAATGGCCTCGATATAATCGAGTGAATAGGGCCTTTGGGGGTGGCGCGCCAATTGAACTTTTTGCCACGTGGTCAGGTTGGCAAAAATCTCCTGTCGTGTGGCCTCGATTTTTTTTTCGATCGCCCCGACCTCTTTTTGGACATCCAGCTTGTGTCGGCGAGATGTGCTCTTGAGCGCCAAAAGCTGTTCCTCCAGATCGCGCAGCGGTTTTTCAAATTCCAGCGTGTATTGGGGCTTTTCCATTAATTAACCTAATGCATGAGATTTCGATGTTACGACCGATCCCTTAAAAAAAATTAGAGCTATGGGGAAGTTTCTTCGCTTGGGGGTTTCGTCAGTTCGTCTTTCCAACTAAGGGTGCGGGCCTGGGCCCCGAATTTTTCCGCCTTTTCCTTGTTACCCCGTTCCATCCAGATTCTGGATAAACTGGTATGGATATGTATGTCTTCAGGGCAAATGGCAAGGGCTTTTTCCGCTGCCTTGAGGGCCTCGTCGAGGAGGCGCTGGGAGAAGCAAACCTCCGCTAGGGCGTGCCAGGCGGCAAAGGATTGTGGGTCCTGAAGGACGGCTCTGCGGAGTTTCTCCTGGGCAATTTCACTATCTCCCAGGGTAAAATCCAGAGTTGCCTCCTCCACCAAAATTTGAACTTCGTTTCCGCTCATGACACCGAGTGTCCAGAAACGATGGAGTTGGTATTTAAATGAGCAATCTTATTCCTCACCTGCCGAGAGGAATACCGTGACTCAAGAACTCGGTCGGACTGCGCCGTGGGGAACTCTCAGCTGAGAGGTTCTAGACACCCTTTTAGTGAGGGTGGCAGATGAAATACCGGGAATAGGAACTCTTGAACCAATAATCGGCTACTTCCTCATTGGTCAGCCGTACCTTGAGAGCGCGTTGTAATTTCCTGCGTAGACAGCGTATCGCCTCAATCTGATTACTTTTTGCATCCGATTCAATTCCTTGGTGGGGTAGGTGGGTTTTCATCAACAGCTCGCTCTCCGCAATAGTAGTTACAAGTTTGGTGCAGTGATAAAATATTTCGCCCCGATAGGTGGAATGTTAAGGTTCTCGAACGAAGTTTACATTTTTTTTACAATTGGATACGTGCGCTACAACCAAAGCACTCTTGTGGGAGCAGTATGAAGGGATTGTGCCCTTCGATTAAGTCCTTTCCCCCCTTATGTGGTTTGATTGCCAAGAACTCCGCCTCCGTGGATCTGTTTTCTGGAATTCCGGCTTATGGGCTGGGATCAGGTTGTCTTTCAGATTTTAGAAACTGGTGGACGGCCTGCGGGCTGATGCCCAGGAGTCGGGCGGCTTCGCTCTGGTTGCCATTCGCTTTTTCGAGAGCTTCTAGAATCAGTCGTTTACGCATGGATCCAAGGTAAGTCTCCATGGAAAACCCCTCCTGCACTTCCGGCCAATCCCTGTCCGTTTGCTTATAATGAGCCGGTTGCATGTTGCCGGCCTGCAAGTCCTCCGGTTCCAGGACCCGTTTAGTGCTGAGCATGGCGGCTCGCTCGATTACGTTTTGCAAATCGCGAATATTTCCCGGCCAGGATTGGTTTTCCAGAAATTCGAGGCTTTTTACGGACAGTTGCTTGGGGGTTTTCAGCGATGCATTGAAGCGTTCGAGAATGTAGACAGCAATTTTGGAAATATCACTCCGCCGGTCTCGTAATTCGGGAAGCCAGATTTCACCCACTCTGAGCCGGTAATAAAGGTCATCGCGAAAATTTCCCAGGCGGACCTGCTCGTAAAGATTCTTGTTCGTGGCCGCGATGATGCGCACGTTGACTTTGTAAGGGCGGGTTGACCCCAGTGGGTCCGTCTCCCCATCCTCGATTACCCGCAGTAGTTTGGCCTGGATTTTCAACGAAAGCCCACCCATTTCATCAAGCAGCAAGGTTCCTCCATCAGCTAATTCGAATTTCCCCTTTTGGCGCATGATGGCTCCCGTAAAAGCGCCCTTTTTATGGCCGAATAACAAGCTCTCGGCCAATGGTTCTGGTATGGAAGCGCAATTCACGATGACAAGAGGCTTGCCCGCCCGCTCGCTCATCCGGTGAATAAATCGGGCCAGAACATCTTTGCCGGTGCCGGTTT
>JAJFLT010000137.1 GCA_021772555.1 Opitutales bacterium
CGGCGTTGTCGAGGACGATGTTAAAAATCGTTTGCAGCTGCTCGGCAGCCGCCAAATTGACCTCCTCGATCTGTTCGCCCAGAAAGGTGATTTCCGGCGGCGTGTTAATGTAGGCTATGTATTCTGACCCGGAAACGCTGACATCTTCTTCCCAATGAAAGCGAAATGTATGGCCGGTCACAGGTTGAGCCTCTACCACCAACCCCTCCGAACTGGTATCCAGGGTTTGCAACGCTTTATTTTTATGCGTCAGGGTTCCGTCAGCATTTACCTCGAATTGGCGTGTCTCGCCAAATAGATATCCCTGGCTTACGACTTTGAGGTTATATGAGCCTGGCCGGACTCGAATTCTGTCAAAGCTGATGATGCCGCTCCCAAGAATGCTTTGGCTGAATAGGTAACCCTGCGCGGAGATAATCACGGTGGCTTCGACCCCATCCGGCATTCCGGTGATGGCAACTTCGATTGTGGTCGATACTTCCTGACTGAGAGTTAAACCGATATCGCCGTTGATGGTTTCTCCCGAGGGGGAGATTGATTTGTAATAGATACGATCGTCAAAAACGGCTCCTGTTGTTCCCGGTTGATAGGTAAACGAGCCTTTGCCCGGGTCGAAACTCGTTACCTGTCCATTCGTCGGGGGGCTCATAAGTTGAAACTGCCATCCGTGCCGATTTTCATCGGGAATCGGAATATCCATGGTGAAAAAATCGGATTGACTGGCATCCACAGTAAAACTGGTAGGTAGTCCGGAGTTTTCGCCCGGTTGATTTAGTCGAACCGCGTTCAGACGGAAAAACGCTTGGGACGCAGCTTCATTTAGGTCATCCAATCTGAAACTGAACCACTCGCTGCTCTCTTCATCGATGATATCGGTCAAAAGCAGGCCGTCAGTCGACCAGATTCCTGAATTGAGGTCTGAGCACCATTCGGGAGTGAGAACAACATCCGGCATGTTCTTTCGCTTTAGAAAGCGGAAGCGAACTTGGTCACTCGAATTTTCCCGATCGAGGTGAACGGGCGATTCCGATTCGCCAATCTCGGGATTGGTGCCGTGAATGTACTCCCAAAAATTGGATACTTTGTCTTCATCGGGGTCCCCATCCGATTGTTGCCAGGCTGTTTCAGTCAAATTGGTCGACAACCATGTATCAAAGGCAGTGACTACCATTATCTCGATTTGGTGAGTATGTGTTTGTCCTGCCACAGTGCATTGGACAATGAGGTAATTCGCTCCTCGATCGTTACTCCTGGGTGTACCGCTGATGCTGAGCGAACCGTGTCCAAGGTCGACCGCTGCGAGCCATCCAGGTGCACTTACAACCTTAAGGTCGCACAGTTCGGGATTGGCTTCCGGAAACTCCACTTGCTCCGCGAATGGTAGATTTTCCGTGGCTTCGAGAACAAGGTCGGTGGCATGAACAGGTATCACTGCGAATCCAAGAAATACTCCGAAAAGAATTGCGGCAACTATACCAATCCATCTTTCCCAAACTCTGAGGTCCGGTTTCTGCATGTCGATGCGGTGATATTATCGTTCCAGATCATTAAAGCAAAATACCCTGTAGGTTAAGGCATGCCATGCATGCTGAAAAACCAGCACCAATATTATTCAGTAAGCCGATTTGTTATATCACACATTATAATCTTACAATCGATATTATCAAGAGAGTGGATTGTTTTTATTCGGAAATTGCTTTCAAGCATAAAATTCCCAGCAGTTTTCCGCAGTATACAGTTGAACCTAATAACTAGCGAAATAGGGAATTATCGATTCGCTTAGACCAGTTTATTGACCGCGTTGGGTGGGGTTTCTCCCTTTAAAACAGAAGCCACGTTTTCGGCACAAACCATCAGGGCTTCGAGACGGCTTTCGGTGGCGCTTCCGCCGAGATGGGGGAGGAGAACGACGTTTTCCCTGCCAAACAATCCGGGGTGAATGGTGGGCTCATTCTCAAAAACATCCAGTCCCGCGCCTGCCATGTGGCCACTATCGAGCGCTTTCACTAATGCCTCCTCGTCCACCACGGGGCCTCGTCCGGCGTTGATGAGAAAGGCATCTCGCTTCATTAAATTCAGTCGGTCGGCGTTGATTAAATGGTGCGTTTTCGGCGTCAATGGCGTGTGCAGCGAGACAAAATCGGCTTCCGCCAACAGGTCTTCTAGATTTCGGCTTTCGCTGTCGTCGGTGGTTTTCTGCCGGTGATGAATAACCTTCATGCCGAAAGCCCGTGCCCTTTTGGCCACGGCCTGGCCGATTTTTCCGTAGCCGATCAAGCCCAGGGTTTTGCCCGACAGGAGAACCCCGTTCCAGCGGCCGTGTTGGGTGCGTTTCCATTGGTCTGCCCGTACGAATCGCTCGGCTTCGCCCAATCTTCGGGCCAGGCTGATGATCAGCCCCAGGGCGCAATCAGCGGTGGGATCGACGAGGGGTTCGTGCGCGTTGGTGGCCCAAACGCCGCGTGAGGCCATCAAATCCAACGCCAGGTTATCGGTGCCTATGGCGACATTGGCCGCGATTTTCAGTCGAGGGGTCAGATCGAGTAGCTCGGCGTCGATGCGCAATTCGCTCTGGCTGATAACTCCCACGCAGTCGGCGATTTTCTCCAGTGCCTCTTCCCGGGCCATTTGAAACCCGCCGCCGGGACCGGGCACGATTTCCGCCAACCCTTGCAGCGGGGCCACGCCCTCGTCCGAGGGCAGAAATGTCGTCAATACTTTGGGCAGGCTCATATAGGAGATAAGATTGTTAAATCAATGTACGGCAACGTCTTCCCGTGTCCATTGGCCATCGACGGAACGCCAGGTTTGTCCGGTGGGGTTGGCGTTTTGGAGTTCCGTCGGGAGGCGGTTTGGCCGCACATTGTCGTAGCAATGGAGGGCTGCGAAACGAATGAGCGAGGCGGGAATGCCGACCGCTGTAAAGCCGGGATGCCCCGTTGCCGGATAAGGTCCGCCGTGGTTCATGGCCGGTGAGACGAGGACGCCGGTGGGCATTTTGTCGTTTAATAAACGACCCACTTTCCCTCTCAAAACCGGTTCGATTTCGTCATAAAGGTTGTCGTCATTTCCACTCGAGTGACTGTAAACGCAGCCGGTTAAATTACCTTCTAAATGATCCAGGATTTCGGTCAATTGTCCCTTATCCCGTGCTGTTACAATCAAGCTGGCGTTGCCGAAAGCTTCTTCCTGAAGGCCGATCGGGTTGGCCAGAAATTGATCTCCTCCCACTTTAAGCAAGGTGTTTTGCACGCTACAGCGGGCTTCACCGGCGGAATTTCCCCCTGCCAAAACTTCGGCTCCCGCTTCCTTTATTGCATTGATTCCGGCTAATAGGGATTTTTCCACTCCGCTGCCTAGCAGCGTGCCTGCTGGAGCACCTGAAAAACGTTTTTTAATATCTTCCACAAAGGCGTTCGTTTGTTCGCTTTCTAGTAAAAGGACAAGCCCCGGATTGGTGCAAAACTGTCCGGTTCCCATGAGAACGGAACCCACAAATTCTTCCGCCAGGGCAGCGGCCCGCTCCTCCAGGATACCCGGCAAAATAACCACCGGGTTGATGCTGCTCAGTTCCAGGTAAATGGGTTTACCGGCCTTGTCCGCCGCTTCCTTGAGGGCGAGACCGGCATGCCGCGAACCGGTGTAGCCGGTGGCCCCGATGAGCGGATGCGAGACCAGGCGCGCGCCATCGGCATGGCTGGTGCGGTAGAGCAATTGCACCATGGCCGGGGGCAAGCCCGTTTCCCCGGCAGCTCGCAGCGCTTCTTCGGCAAAGAGCCGGGTGGTTCCGGGGTGGGAGGTATTGGCCTTGGCGATGACCGGGTTTCCGGCCGCGATAGCGGCGGCGAAGTCACCTCCGGCGGCGCTGTTGAAAGCAAAAGGAAAGTTGTTGGGACCGAAAACGCAGACCGGCCCGATGGGTTTGTAACAGGAGCGCACGTTGTTGGCGGCATCGATCACCGGCTGACACCAGGAACGCTCACGGGCCGCCGCAGCCGCCAGTCGAAGCTGGTTGATGGTGCGGGGTAGCTCCACCGAGTTGAGGCGAGGCTCCGAGGGCAGGGCGGATTCCCGGTTGGCCCATTGCACGAACTCTTCCCGCCGGGCCTCTACACGGTCGGCCAATTTTTCCAAAAAGGCGGCGATATTTTCCGGCGACACCTGACGCAGATGCTGGTAAGCTTCAGCGGCGGCCTCAATCGCCTCCTCGATTTCAGGCCAGGGGCTGACCGGATAATTTTCCGGCAACGCTTCCCCGGTTTGTGGATTGGCCGATTGAAAGAATTCTATCCCGGTTGAGGGTCGCCATTTTCCGGCGATTAATACAGATTGTGAGTTATTCATAATTTATTGATTTTATAAACTGGCTGCTAAATTTGTGGGACACCTAAATCATCGGAACCGATTGGTGATATTTGCGCTTCCGGATATTCCCGCTGAATGAGATCGAAAATGAGCTTGGTGCGTCTAACCCGCTCACGGCTCAGGGCCAGAACGGTGGACTCCATGTGGTAGCCCGAGGGGTAAATGTCGGGAGAATTGCGAAGACCGGCCTTGACATAAATGGGCGACGCATAACGGATCAAATCAGGCGTTTCATGGTGGCGCACAAATCCACCCAAACCATCCGGGGCTTCGATATAAATATCGAGGGGAGCCTTGCAAACCTGCCGGATGGCGCTCACCTGTGCCACCGTCAAATCGGTCGCGATGTTGATGGTATTGGCTCCGGTTTGTTCCAGCAGGCGAACCGATGCGGGGTTGGCCGGGGCCATCAGGGCGGAAGATTTGATGACCAGATCCGCCGGTAATTTGCCTTCCACACGCAATTCGGAGACCACCTGGATCAAACCCCAATCGGAGAGGAGGACGCTGCGGATGCCCAGATCGGCAGCCCGATAAATATCATCCAGACAGTAACGCAATTGCGCTGCGCCACGGATCTGCCATTGGATGGCCTTGCCCGCCGGGGCCGCCCATTGGCCCCCGATATCGAAATTGGCCCGCGGGGTGACAAACAGGTTGATCTCGACCTTTCGGTCCGCGCCGATGCGGCACATTTCGGAAATATCGTCATCGGAAAGCATCTGGATACCGCTTCCCTGGCTGAACCGGTGGAGCGGGCAACCGAGGCGGTCGCCTTCCTCGAAAGCCGCGCGTAGTGCTTTGGGCCCTTCCGTGCTGGGAATCTCAATACGGTACTGGCCGCCGTCGGGAAACCGCTCAGGAGAGATTTTTTGGTCATCCTCTGAAGGCAATCCCAAGTGTTCGAGGGAGTCAGTGGATTTTTTCATGAAATTAATAAGATGTAGAAAAAGAGTATGCCTTTGCAGCGAATTCAAGAAAGTTATCTGTGCCTATCTGCGTAATCTGTGGTTAAGAATTGGAGTCTCAATCTTCTCCACCATCGCGCAAATTCCAATCGGGATTGGCAAACATATTCAAGCCCCGATCTTGTATAACCCCATCGATGACCGGGGCTGCATTTTCCCGCAGAAAATCGATGTCAACTTCGACTCCCCAACCGGGACCTTCCGGCAGCGAAAAATGCCCGTCGATCACTTCCGGATATGGATGACCGGCATTTTTAACGTATTCGTCTGCAAAATCGTTGAAATGCTCCAACACCTTGCCATTGCGAAGGGTTGCCATGAGGTGGATGGCGGCCGTCGTTGAAATGATTCCGCCGACATTGTGGGGCGCCACCATAACATTGTAAGTCTCCGCCGTGGAGGCGATTTTTTTCACCTCCAGAAGGCCGCCGCAGTGGTTGATGTCCGGTTGGATGATGTCCACACAGCGGAGCGGGAAGAGGTCGCGGTATTGGCTGGCGGTATAGAGGCGTTCTCCTGTGGCGATGGGCAGATGAGTGTGCTGCGAAACCTTGATCATGGCCCCCAGGTCTTCCGGGCGGCAGGGTTCCTCAATCCAGGCGGGGTTGATTTTTTCCACCGCTTTGGCGATTTCGATAGCTTGGTGGGGGGCGAAACGCCCGTGCATTTCCAGGTAGATTTGCAGTTTTTTACCTGTCACGGAATGGACCGCTTCAATGAGGTCGATTGAGCGGTGAAACTCTTCCCGGCTCAGTTCCAGGTCACCGCTCCCGAAAGGGTCAAACTTCAACCCGAGATACCCCTTTGCAACGACCTTTTCGGCTGCATTAGCAAAGGCTTCCGGAGTGCGTTCGACCGTATACCAGCCGTTGGCATAAGAGGGGATGCGGTCCCGTAACTTGCCTCCGATCAATTTATAAACGGGCTGATTGACTAGTTTACCGATGCAGTCCCAGCAGGCCATCTCGACCAGGGCAAGGCCGCTCATGGCCACTTCGCCGGGAACTCCCAGATCGAGGAGGGTAAATCGCCGGTAGAGATCCTCGATGTCAAATACATCGTGATCCACGATATAGCGCCGAACGTCTTTTACATATTCGGTCACGGTATGGGTCTTGCCGTGAACGCGGGCTTCACCCCAACCATAGGTGCCGTCCGCCAGTTCCAGCCGCAAATAAGTCAGGTTTCGCCAGGGTGTGCCGAGGACGAATACCTCATAATTCTTGATTTTCATTCTAACTGTTCGGATTACCGACTTATTCTCTTTCCAGAAGCTCGATCTCGTAACCATCGGGATCGTCCACGAAGGCCATTTTGCGGCCCGAGACGAATTTTTCCCGCCATCCATCCGGCCAGATTTCGAGACCGTTCTTCTCCAGGCGGTCGCAATAGGCGATCAAGTCCGGCACCCCTAAGGCAAAATGCATGAGGTCCTCGGGCACCTTGACATCGTAATCGGGCGAATAAGTCAGCTCAAGAGTGTGAGCGTTGCCCGGCAGTTCGAGGTGGACGATTTCGTTGCCGGCCGGAGATTTGTCATTCCGGCTGAGGACCCGAAAATCGAAGTTGTCGCAATAATAACGAATGGAGCGCTCCAGGTCGTTGACACGAATACGAGTATGCAAAAAAACAGTCATAATTTATTAATAATGGTTAATATAGATAAGAATTCCAAATAAAACGACCTGTGTATGTATCTCTAAAATTACCAGAAATCAATCAATGAAAATATGATTGTTGGTAGGCGGAGATTTTCACTTTCTCCCTGTAGTTTGACTTATTCATCAGCCTGTGATAGATTAGTTATCACCAAGGAGGAGGTTTAAGGTTTTGGTTGCCCCAAGATTCGATAAAGCATTTGCGCCCCAAGAGGATGAGAAACAACACGATGCCCCTTTAAAGTTGGAGGATGGCTCGCGGGTTGCAGTCATGGGTGGTGGTCCAGCCGGTTCCCTTTTCACCTATTTTCTATTGGATATGGCGGAAAGGGTCGGAATCGATCTCAACGTTGATGTTTACGAACCACGCGATTTTTCACGGCCGGCGCCCCACGGCTGCAACATGTGCGGAGGCATCATCTCGGAGTCGCTGGTGCAGAATCTGGCCACCGAAGGTATTAACCTTCCGGCCAATATCGTGCAGCGGGGAATCGATTCCTATTGCATGCACATGGATGTAGGGGAGGTTTATATTGATAACCCGTTGTTCGAGAAACGAATCGCCGCCGTCTACCGCGGATCGGGACCCAAGGGCATCAAGGAGATGAAGTGGGGTAGTTTCGACGGCCACCTGCAATCTTTGTCGGATAAGAAGGGCGCCTGCATAATCGATGAAAAAGTTACCGAATTGCGCCGCCAGGACGGTCGGATTTTCATCAAAACGAAAACACGAACGGAGCAGAGTTACGCGCTTTTGGCCGTGGCCACGGGGGTCAATACAGCTGCTTTGAAGCTGCTGCAGAAAGCCGACCTGGACTACAAGCCTCCGCAAACGACAAAAACGGCTATCCGCGAATATTTGTTGGGAACCGAAACAATCGAAAAATATTTGGGCACCTCAATGCATGTTTTTCTGCTCGATATTCCCCGATTAACCTTTGCCGCTATAATCCCGAAAGGCGATTATGTGACGATTTGCCTGCTTGGTGATAAAATCGATTCCGAACTCCTGGAAACCTTTCTCAATGCACCGGAGGTAAAGGGCTGTATGCCGCCGGATTGGCAATGGGACAAGCCGGCTTGCCAGTGCTCGCCCCGCATGAATGTGGCGCCTGCGCCGCTTCCCTATGGCGACCAGGTGGTCTTTCTGGGAGATTGTGGCGTAACCAGGCTATACAAGGACGGGATCGGGGCGGCTTACCGGGCTGCCAAAGCGGCTGCCTCGACGGCTGTTTTCCATGGCATTTCAGCGGAGGACTTCAGGAGTCATTACCTGCCCGCTTGCCGTAAAATGACCAATGACAACCGAATCGGAATGGTTATTTTTTGGTTCACCAAAATAATCCAGCGGTTGCGGTTTGTCCGGCGAGCCATTCTTGCCATGGCGGCCAAAGAACAGGAGAGCGCCGATAACGATAAAGCCATGAGCATGGTTTTGTGGGATATGTTTACCGGTAGCGCACCCTACCGGGAGATTTTTTTGCGCACCTTGCACCCCGTTTATCTCGCACGGTTGTTTTGGCATTCCTTTATGGCACTGATATTCCCATCGAGAAAAATAAAACCTGGATTGGAGGGCACAGAGCGTGTGACAACCGTTTGAATTAACGGAAGTATTTCGTCACCGGGAAGGAGGAATCATTATCATGGTTAAAGGAACATTGGGTAAAATTTACCACAAGGGCGAAGTCATCATCCGGCAAGGTGAGAGCGGGGATTGCATGTATGTCATCCAGGGCGGCCAGGTGGAAGTCGTGCAGGAAATGGACGGTGAGGAAATAAAATTGGCCGAATTGAATGAGGGCGATTTCTTTGGTGACATGGCCATATTTGAACGGGAAGTACGCTCGGCCACAGTGCGTTCCCTCGGTGATTCGAGCGTTTTAACCGTGGACAAGAAAAACTTTCTCCGCCGAATCCAGGAAGACCCCTCGCTGGCTTTTCGGTTGGTCCAATCGATGTCCGGCCGTATTCGAAAAATGAGCGAAACGGTAACCGGGCTCCGTATCAGCCAGCCTCCCTGGAATCGAGAATAAGAGCATTTTAGCTCAGTCAAACCCTCTGCACGGGTTTTTCATCCCTTCTGCCGCCATCGTTCCGCTAATGGCGAGAGAGCAAAATGCCGAACGCCCATCGCGGAGTAACACAAAATTCTCAACTGATCGTTGATCCTATCCCAAATTCGAAGATGACAATGCAGAGAGCCATTATGAGATAGGTTCTAATTACCGCCTTATCAACAGGCATAAACCACGGTTAGATAATTGCCAATGGGTCTTGACAGGAGTGAATTGGGCTCGAAAGTTCCAGAGGTCGATAATTTTAACGATTCATACCCGCCATATGGGAAATCCCGGTTCCAGCAAGCTGAAATTCGTCCACTCGTTCGACATCGAGGCTGCACCGAAATTGGTATGGAGTTTTCTTTGGAATGTCCAGGCCCTTACCCGATGCATTACCGGGTGTGAGGAGGTTATCACCCGGAGTGAAAACAAAGCCTATTTCGCGAGAATTCGCCGCAAGGTCGGCCCCTTTCTCATTCGAATGGAATTGGAGATCGATGTGAAAACGTGTGTGGAGCCTGAACGAATCGCAGTGGTGGTTTCTGGTCGGGACAACAAGCTCAGGAGCAAGCTGTCGCAGGAGCTGCTGCTTTCCCTCAAAGGTAACCCGGAGGGCCCAAGCACTGTTCAAATAGAATCCGATTTCGAATTGCGCGGTGTGCTCGCCGCCCTGGGTAAAAACCTGCTTAGGGGGCATGTCCGCAATGAGATGAACACTTTCGTGGAAAATGTCCGGGCCGGCATCGAAGCGTTCAATTTGCAACAGGCTTCACAAGGCGAAACCAAGGCTCGGATTCTTGAGGAGGGTTAGTTCGATGTGTGACCGGTCGGTTGAAACAGGAGATTCAGGAGGTTTGAAAAATGAGTTATGATTTGCTACTTCGGGAAGGAAAAATAAACGGCATGACGACTCGAAACCGGTTGCACATGGGACCGGCTGAGAAGAATTACGCTAACCGCGACGGTTCGATGAACCAGCGGTATATCGATTATCTGGTGGCTCGGGCGAAGGGTGGAGCCGGGTTGATAACCGTCGAGTCGACGTATGTGGATGTTCGGGGGATGGGGCATCATTATCAAGTGGGTGCGCACACCGACGACGTAATCCCCGGTCTGCGAAGAACGGCTGAGGCGGTACATGCCGCGAATAGCCGGGTTGGGCTCGAAATCTACATGGGCGGCCGCCAGTCTCCCGCATACATGACTCAGCGCCAACCGGTTGCACCGTCGGCTGTGAAGTGTGAAGTGCTGGGCCCACCGGCAGTACCGCATGAACTGACAACGGCGGAGATCGCGGAAATCGTTCAGAAATTTGCTGACGGCGCGCGCCGAACTCAGGAAAGCGGCATGGATTACGTCCTCTTGCATGGCGCGCATGGATACCTTATCTGCCAGTTTCTCTCGCCCTATTCAAACAAACGCACCGATGAATACGGGGGTTCCGCGGAAAACCGGGGACGATTCGGTCTCGAAATCGTCAAGGCGGTCCGTGAGACCTGCGGAGATGATTTCCCTATCGGTTACCGGATCACAGCCGAAGAATATGTCGACGGGGGCCTGACAATTGAGGATACAACACAGTACTGCCGCAAGTTGGTCGATGCGGGTGTGGACTGGATCGACACCTCCGGCGGGATTTATGAGTCCTTTTACATGATCCTGCAGGGGAACGAAGCCCCGAAAGGCGGTTTCGTGGACAACGCTGCCGCGATTAAGGAGACCTTGGGAAACGACGCCATAGTCAGCGCTACGCAGCGTCTCAGCGACCCTGATTTTGCTAACGAAGCCATGCACAGGCACGGGCTGGATTACGTTTCCATAACGCGCACATTTCACGCCGATCCCGAATACGGGGTCAAAGTGGCTGAAGGACGAACCGACGAGATCAATTTCTGCATTTCATGTCACCAGTGTGTCAATCTGCTTGAAAATAACAAACGGGCGGACTGCTCGGTCAACCCCGTGACAGGATACGAAAGTGAACGCCGATTGCGCCGGGTTTCAAATCCGAGAAATGTGATGGTTGTCGGGGGCGGTCCGGGCGGAATGGAAACCGCACGGCTGCTCGCCGAGCAGGGCAATAGGGTCACGCTTTATGAAAAAGGGCCGGAGCTTGGCGGTCAGTTTGTTTACTCCTCAAAAGCGGCCGACGATTACGGAAATTTTCCACGCTACCTCATCAGCCAGATCAACAAGCTCGACGTCGATGTCCGGATAAACACGGCGGTGGACTACGACCTTATTGAGGAGGAGAATCCCGATGCCGTGGTCATTGCAACCGGAATTCTGCCCGGGATTCGATTTTGCCCTGTCGCTGGAGGGGCAAGGACGTTCGACATCTTCACTGCGATCGACCGTGACGATGACGACTGGGAGGATGAGGTCATCGTCATCGGCGGCGATTTCGCGGTCTGTTTCGTTGCCCTTTATGTAGCGGGCCGCGGAGCCGAAGTAACGATTGTTGAACCGAACAGCACGATTGCTTTCGATAAAGCTTCACCGGCAAAGGATCTCCTCATCAAGGCGCTCACGGATCTGCCCACTGCCCACATTCGGACAGAGGCGACCGTGGAGGAAGTCGGGGAGGGTTATGTCCTGATGCAGCACGAAGGTGTATTAGAGCGGCTGGCATGTGGTAGCGCGATATTCGGAGGCCGGGTGCCCAACAATCGGCTCTATGACGAAATCAAGCAACGTAATCCCGACCGTGAGGTCTATAACATCGGAGACTCGGTGCTGCCGCGGCTGGTTTATGAGGCCACCCAAGAAGCTTGGCAGGTGGCCGAACTCATTAGCCTAAAAGCCTGAGATTATCTTCCCGGTCGACACAAACATATTCGTCTTTATCGAGCTTGCTCAATAATTTTAAGATGGCATCAGAAATATCAAACCCAGAACAATGTGATAAACTTCCGCGGTATCGATATTCATTCTGAGCTTATCGGCAGCATTCCAGAGAAGTTTTTCTAACGGTTCTTCGGTGTTATGGTTGTTTTAGATGCCATATGGCTGAGAGAAAGGGATTGGTTGAAATGCGTTCAAGTCCTTCGGACCCATGCTGTACATGGCGTATCTGCGTTCCGCTTTGTCAAACCCTCGGCTCGGGTTCTTCCTCCCTTCTGCCGCCCTCACTCCGCGAATGGCGGAGAGAGAGGGATTCGAACCCTCGATACCCGATAAAGGGTATACTCCCTTAGCAGGGGAGCGCTTTCAGCCGCTCAGCCATCTCTCCGTCGGGTTATTAATGGGCCCGGTTTGCAAGAGCGGGCCATCGGCTATTTAGAAGCGACTAGTATCCATTACCGGCATTAAATATCAACCCCATAATTGGCCCGCTAAATTTTTATTGGCATAGGGTGAGAAAGTTCAAATGAAGCTCGAAATTTGTTCGAGCGGCTTTTTGGTCAGCGCTGGAATGCGGACGTTTTCGGCGGGATATCCCGCCACCAGCAGGAGGAAGGGTTTTTCGTTGGGCGGACGTTTCAATAACTGGTTGAGGAAATTCATGGGGCTGGGTGTGTGTGTGAGGGTGGCCAGTCCACAGCATTGCAGGGCGGTGATCAAGATTCCGCTGGCGATGCCGACCGATTCCTTGGCGTAGTAGTTGGTTCTTTTGGATCCATCTTCCCGCAGGACATAGGACTCCGAAAAGATGGCGATGAGGTAGGGGGCCGTTTCGAGGAAAGGCTTGCTCTCATCGGTGCCGAGCGGTTCGAGGGCCCTGAGCCATTCCTCGGGGGCGCGGCCGCCGTAGAATTCCTTTTCTTCCTTCTCCGCGGAGCGGCGGATTTCCCTTTTCACGGATGGGCTTTCCACCACCGCGAAATGCCAGGGCTGGAAATTGGCTCCGTTGGGTGCGGTGGCGGCGGCGCGCAGGCAGTTCTCGATGATCTCCCTGGCCACGGGACGGTCGGAAAAGTCGCGAATGGTACGCCTCCGTTTGACATCCGCATAAAACTCGGCGGCCCGTTTTTTCATTTCTTGAACCGGATATTCCACATATCCATCATAGGGGATTTGCCTGAATGTTGCCATTTTAAATAGGTTTTAGAAAAAGTCCATTGAACGGCATGGATCGTCAAAGGGCAAATATCGTTTTTCGAAAATGGAGAATATTCTGGCCTCAGAAGAAGGGAACCCCTAAAAAACGGAATTCAAGTTCGATAAAAACGTATTACCCATAGTGTTACCGCCGGGAAAGATTTTATTTGCGTCGGTTGTTTGCCTGTTGGTGGCAGGCTGCTCCGGAGGTCACCGTGATGTGACTGTGGTGAAACTGGGGCACGCGCTCGATGTTTCGCACCCCGTCCACCACGCCATGGAATATCTGGCGGAAAAGGTGGCGGAAAAATCCGGCGGGAAAATGAGGATCGACATTTACCCCAGCCGACAACTCGGCTCGGAGAGAGAATTGCTCGAATTACTGCAAATCGGCAGTCTTGGCATTGCCAAAACCACGACCATGGTGCTGGAA